>NZ_JAKKRH010000075.1:0-14101 GCF_025654465.1 Shewanella sp. SM101 | reverse complement strand
GGGGTCGCCTCAGAAAACGGAAAATAAAGCACGCTAAGCCCTTACTTACCCAGATGTTTGACTGTTCGTGGCACTTTCGCCATGGCAATTGCAATTGCCCAACCCTTGCAAAATGCCGCACGCCTCTACAGATCGAGAGCCAGAACACTTCTCGCGCAAATCAACCAAGTGCCGTTTTAACTGCAACAGCGCGGACACACGCATTTCCACCTGTTGAATATGGGCCTCCAGCAGCGTGTTGACCTCCCCACAGTCCTGCATCGGGTTGTCTCGCAGACCCAGCAATGCGCGAATCTCGCTCAACGTCATCTCGAGCGAACGGCAATGACGGATGAATTGCAAGCGCTCAATGTGCGCCTCACCGTACAGCCGGAAGTTGCCACCGCTTCGCGCTGGCTTCGGCAGTAGCCCTTCCTTCTCGTAGTAGCGGATGGTCACGACCTCGCACCCAGAGCGCTTGGCGAGGTCGCCAATTCTGATTTCCATGCATCAATCTCCAATTATCACTTGACTCTATAGTGACTATAGAGATTTTAATGGAGGCTGAATAGAAGATTTTCAGGAGTTACTCATGAGCGAATGCGCTTCAAAGGGGTGTGGCTGCACGACTGAGCCGATCATCCAACCCACGGCACCGGCCCCGCTGGCAACCGGATCGGCTCAAGCGGTGTACCGCATCGAGAACATGGATTGCCCGACCGAAGAGGCGCTGATCCGAAGCAAACTGGCCGGTCTGGCGGGGGTGGCGGGTCTTGAATTCAACCTGATGCAACGTACCTTGGCCGTGCGACACGAATTGCCTTCGTTGTCTCCAACAAGCTCGGCACCGTGGCCGGTGTTGCTGATCTCGATTTCAACCTGATGCAGCGCACGCTGTCGGTACGCCATGCGAACCAGGTTCTGCCAGACGTGCTCGTGGCACTGCAAGCGCTTGGATTCGAGGCGCAGGTCGTGGACACGGCAGAGGTCGCATCTCCATCCGCCGCCCCTGTGACCACGCCGACCAACTGGTGGCCGCTGGGCATCTCCTTGGTCACTGCATCGGCGGCCGAGGCGGTCTACTGGCTCCACAACGGCAATCACTGGTCGGTTGTCGTTCTGGCGCTTGTCGCGGTCTTCACGGGTGGCCTCTCCACCTACAAGAAGGGGTGGATTGCGCTCAAGAACCGTAATCTCAACATGAACGCCCTCATGTCGATTGCGGTCACGGGTGCCATGTTGATCGGCCACTGGCCCGAAGCGGCAATGGTGATGGTACTGTTCGCGCTGGCCGAGGTAATCGAAGCCAAATCGCTGGATCGCGCTCGTAACGCTATCCGTGGCCTGCTCGACCTGACCCCGGAACAGGCCACGGTACAGCAGGCTGACGGCACATGGCGCGAGGTGGGCGCCAAGCAAATCACCATCGGCGCCCGCGTCCGGGTCAAACCAGGTGAGCGCATCGCCCTTGATGGTGAGGTGCTGGAAGGCCGCTCTGCCGTCAACCAAGCCCCGATCACGGGTGAAAGCCTCCCGGTCGAAAAATCCCCCGGTGATTCGGTGTTCGCTGGCACGATCAACGAATCCGGCTCGTTCGAGTACCGCGTCACCGCCTTGGCCAACAACTCCACTTTGGCCCGGATCATTCACGCGGTAGAGGCTGCGCAAGGTAGTCGTGCGCCGACTCAGCGTTTTGTCGATCAGTTCGCCCGCTGGTACACCCCCGTTGTATTCGGCGTTGCCATCGCCGTCGCGTTGTTGCCGCCGCTGTTCATGGGTGCGGCATGGCTCGACTGGATCTACCGTGCATTGGTTCTGCTGGTGGTCGCCTGCCCGTGCGCACTGGTGATCTCTACACCGGTCAGCATCGTCAGCGGCCTGGCCGCCGCCGCCCGCCACGGCATTCTCATCAAAGGTGGCGTCTATCTGGAAGAAGGCCGCAAGCTGCGCTGGCTGGCTCTGGACAAGACCGGCACGATCACGCACGGCAAGCCCGCACAGACCGACTTTGTCACATGGGGCAATGCACTCGCCTCGGACAGCCGCAGCATCGCTGCCAGTCTGGCGGCCCGCTCGGACCATCCTGTATCCAAGGCGGTGGCACAGGCCGCGCAGACGGACGGGGTTGCCTTGCTCGACGTGGCCGAATTCAACGCGCTGCCCGGTCGGGGTGTGCAGGGCCAAATCAACGGTGAAACCTACCATCTTGGCAACCAGCGGATGCTAGAAGAGCTGGGGCAGCGTACTCCCGAGCTGGAACAGCGCATCGCGGCGCTGGAAACCATGGGTAAAACTGTCGTGATATTGGTCAGCGCAAAAGGGGTTCATGCCTTATTTGCCGTAGCGGACACCATCAAGGAAAGCAGCAGGAGCGCCATTGCCGAGCTTCATGCACTGGGCATCAACACCATGATGCTGACCGGCGACAACCCCCACACGGCACAGGCCATTGCCGCACAAGCCGGGATCGACCGTGCGCAAGGCAATCTGCTCCCAGACGACAAACTGCGCGAAGTTGAGCTACTGGCCATAAAGGGCAAGGTCGGCATGGTCGGTGATGGCATCAACGATGCCCCGGCCTTGGCGCGTGCGGACATCGGCTTTGCCATGGGAGCGGCTGGCACAGATACCGCCATCGAGACCGCTGACGTGGCCCTGATGGACGACAACCTGGGCAAGATTCCGACCTTCGTGCGCCTGTCGCGTGCGACGGCGCAGGTGCTGATGCAAAACATTGTGCTGGCCCTTGGCATCAAGGCAGTATTTCTGGTGCTGACCTTCACGGGTCAAGCGACCATGTGGATGGCGGTGTTTGCTGATATGGGGGCCAGCTTGCTCGTCGTTGGCAATGGCTTGAGGCTGTTGCGCAAATGAGCTGGAAATTCTTTCTCTACGACTGGGGTGGTCTGAACATCGCGTTGTTCCAAGCCATCAACATGAGCACACCTGCAGCGCTGGAACCGCTGGCATCGTTCTTCAACCTTGTGATAGGCAACTACTGGACTGCACCACTGATGCTCTTGGCGATGTGGGGATGGTCAAAGTCGGCACCTGACCCAACGCGGGCCGATGCCATCCGGTACAGACTCAGAGTCTTTAGCGTGGCCTTTGCGTTGGCATTTCTCGTCGCCACCATCTTGAAGCTATGGATCGACTTTCCACGCCCGCCTGCCGTTTTTGGCGACATGGTGCGCGTTATCGGGGGCATCGAACGACACTACAGCCTGCCCAGCGGGCATGCCACCTATGCCGCGCTGGTGGTCGGCGCGCTCTGGCCTTTGATAGGCCGTCGTGGCCGCATCGGCTTGGTGTTGTACGCCGCATTGGTCGGTTGGTCACGCATCGCAGCCGGAATGCACTTTCCTGCCGATGTGCTGGCGGGGTGGGTACTTGGATTGAGTTGCACGGCGCTCGCCGGGTGGCTGATGCCGCTGGCCGCCCCTGTGTGGCAATCGGCTCGCCGCACATCGACTTGGGTCTGGTTCGCAGTGGCCGCCAGTGCTGTCATGACCGATCAGCTCGCAAAGTTCGCCATCACCCGCACGTTTGCCTACGGTGAACAGGTCGAAGTCACGCCCTTCTTCAACTTCGTCCATGTCCTGAATCCCGGCGCGGCATTCAGCTTTCTGGCGAACGCTGGCGGCTGGCAACGTTACTTTTTCATCACGCTGGGCCTGGTCGTTTCTGCTTGGCTGGGACGCATGCTGTGCCAGCAATTGCCCCGTCTCGAAGCGATGGGATACAGCCTGATCCTCGGCGGTGCGCTGGGCAATGTCGCGGATCGTGTGCTGCGTGGACAGGTTGTTGATTTCCTTGACTTCCATTGGCGACTTGCGCACTGGCCCGCCTTCAACCTCGCTGATGTGGCGATAACTATCGGAGCGCTCTGCCTGTTCTTGACGGTTGTACCGAAAAGCAGTAAAGGCACAGAGGCCGAGGTGTCCGGTTAAGCTATACCCTAACCTGATGTCAGATGTTGAGCACAAACAACGTCAGAGTAGAGTATGAATTTATATTTATTGACACATTCAGCCAAGGGTAATAGATTTCATCCTGACATTTTTACCTTTGGAGGCATCTTGCAAGGTCAACGTATCGGCTACGTCCGCGTCAGCAGCTTCGACCAGAATCCTGATCGACAACTGGAACAAATAGAAGTCGGCAAGGTATTCACCGATAAGGCTTCAGGCAAGGACACACAACGTCCCGAACTTGAAAGGCTGCTGGCCTTCGTCCGCGAGGGCGACACCGTGGTGGTGCATAGCATGGACAGGTTGGCACGCAACCTTGATGACCTGCGCCGCATCGTCCAAGGGCTGACACAACGAGGCGTGCGCATGGAGTTCGTCAAAGAAGGGCTGACGTTTACCGGCGAGGACTCACCGATGGCCAATCTGATGCTGTCGGTCATGGGAGCCTTTGCTGAGTTCGAGCGCGCCCTGATCCGCGAACGTCAGCGCGAGGGAATCGTGCTGGCCAAGCAGCGCGGTGCCTACCGGGGACGAAAGAAATCGCTGAACAGCGAACAAATTGCCGAGTTGAAACGGCGAGTTGCAGCAGGCGACCAAAAAACTTTGGTGGCCCGTGACTTCGGCATCAGCCGCGAAACTTTGTACCAGTACCTGCGGGCGGACTGACCATGCCACGCCGCTCAATCCTGTCCGCCACCGAGCGCGAAAGTCTGCTGGCACTGCCAGATGCCAAAGACGAACTGATACGGCACTACACGTTCAACGAAACCGACCTGTCGGTGATCCGTCAGCGTCGCGGTGCCGCGAATCGATTGGGCTTCGCCGTGCAGCTTTGCTACTTGCGATTCCCTGGCATCTTCTTGGGCGTCGATGAACCTCCATTTCCGCCCCTGCTGCGCATGGTGGCCGCACAACTCAAGGTGCCGGTGGAAAGCTGGAACGATTACGGCCAGCGCGAGCAGACACGGCGGGAGCACTTGGTCGAGCTGCAAACGGTGTTTGGATTCAAGCCCTTCACCATGAGTCACTACCGGCAAGCCGTGCATACATTGACCGAACTGGCCTTGCAAACAGACAAAGGCATTGTGCTGGCCAGCACCCTTGTTGAAAACCTGCGGCGGCAGAGCATCATCCTACCCGCCATGAATGCCATCGAGCGCGCAAGCGCCGAGGCCATTACCCGTGCCAACCGGAGCATCCATGCGGCATTGGCCGATTCCTTGATACCTGTCCATCGCCAGCGCCTGGACGAACTGCTCAAGCGCAAGGATGGTAGCAAAATGACGTGGCTAGCGTGGCTGCGCCAATCGCCCGCCAAGCCTAACTCGCGCCACATGCTTGAACACATCGAACGCCTCAAAGCCTGGCAAGCGCTTGACCTACCTGCTGGCATCGAACGGCAGGTACACCAAAACCGCTTGCTCAAGATCGCCCGCGAGGGCGGCCAGATGACGCCCGCCGACCTGGCCAAGTTCGAGTCGCAGCGGCGTTACGCCACCTTGGTAGCACTGGCCATCGAAGGCATGGCCACCGTCACTGATGAAATCATCGACCTTCACGACCGCATCATCGGCAAGCTGTTCAATGCGGCCAAGAACAAGCATCAACAGCAGTTCCAGGCTTCCGGCAAGGCGATCAACGACAAGGTGCGGATGTATGGGCGCATCGGTCAGGCGCTGATTGAAGCCAAACAAAACGGCGGCGATCCGTTCGCCGCCATCGAAGCGGTCATGCCGTGGGACACCTTCGCCGCCAGCGTCACCGAGGCGCAAACGCTGGCGCGGCCTGCAGATTTTGATTTCCTGCACCATATCGGCGAGAGTTACGCCACGCTGCGCCGCTATGCGCCGCAGTTCCTGGACGTGCTCAAACTGCGCGCCGCGCCCACCGCCAAGGGTGTGCTCGATGCCATCGACGTGCTGCGCGGCATGAACAGCGACAGCGCGCGCAAGGTGCCCGCCGATGCGCCAACCGCATTCATCAAGCCGCGCTGGGCAAAGCTGGTTCTGACCGACGAGGGTATTGACCGGCGTTACTACGAATTATGCGCCCTGTCGGAGCTGAAGAACGCACTGCGCTCTGGTGATGTTTGGGTGCAGGGTTCGCGTCAGTTCAAGGACTTCGACGAATACCTGGTGCCGATCGAGAAGTTCGCCACCTTGAAGCTGGCCAGCGAATTGCCACTGGCCGTGGCCACCGACTGCGACCAATATCTGCATGACCGACTGGAATTATTGGAGGCGCAACTCGCCACAGTCAACCGCATGGCGGCGACCAACGACTTACCGGACGCCATCATCACCACTGCATCGGGCCTGAAGATAACGCCGCTGGACGCAGCGGTGCCAGACGCCGCGCAAGCCTTGATTGACCAGTCGGCGATGTTGCTGCCGCACCTCAAGATCACCGAGTTGCTGATGGAGGTCGATGAATGGACGGGCTTCACGCGCCACTTCACACACCTGAAGACCGGCGACACGGCCAAGGACAAAACCTTGCTGATGACGACGATTCTGGCTGATGGTATCAATCTTGGGCTCACCAAGATGGCCGAGTCCTGCCCTGGCACCACCTACGCCAAGCTGTCTTGGCTGCAAGCCTGGCACGTTCGCGACGAAACCTATTCGACGGCGCTGGCCGAGCTGGTGAACGCACAGTATCGACAACCCTTCGCCGGAAACTGGGGCGACGGCACCACGTCATCGTCGGACGGCCAGAACTTCCGAACCGGCAGCAAGGCAGAGAGCACCGGGCATATCAATCCGAAGTATGGAAGTAGCCCTGGGCGGACGTTCTATACCCATATCTCCGACCAATACGCGCCCTTCAGCGCCAAGGTGGTCAACGTCGGCTTGCGCGACTCGACTTATGTGCTCGATGGCCTGCTGTACCACGAGTCTGACTTGCGTATCGAGGAACACTACACCGACACGGCGGGCTTCACCGATCATGTGTTCGGCCTGATGCACTTTCTGGGATTCCGGTTCGCGCCGCGCATCCGCGACCTGGGCGACACCAAGCTGTTCATTCCCAAGGGCGATACTGCCTACGATGCACTCAAGCCGATGATTAGCAGCGACAGGCTGAACATCAAGGCTATTCGCGCTCATTGGGATGAAATCCTACGGCTGGCCACTTCGATCAAGCAGGGCACGGTGACGGCCTCGCTGATGCTGCGCAAGCTCGGCAGCTATCCGCGCCAAAACGGCTTGGCCGTCGCCCTGCGAGAGCTGGGGCGCATCGAGCGCACGCTGTTCATTCTGGATTGGCTGCAAAGCGTGGAGCTGCGCCGCCGCGTCCATGCGGGGCTGAATAAGGGCGAGGCGCGCAACGCGCTGGCCAGGGCGGTCTTCTTCTACCGATTGGGTGAAATCCGCGACCGCAGTTTTGAGCAGCAGCGCTACCGGGCCAGCGGCCTCAATCTGGTGACGGCGGCCATCGTGTTGTGGAACACGGTCTATCTGGAGCGTGCCACCAGTGCTTTGCGTGCCCACGGCATGGCGCTGGACGACACGTTGCTGCAATATCTGTCCCCGCTGGGGTGGGAGCATATCAACCTGACCGGCGATTACCTATGGCGCAGCAGTGCCAAGGTCGGTGCGGGGAAGTTCAGGCCATTGCGACCGCTGCCACCGGCTTAGCGTGCTTTATTTTCCGTTTTCTGAGACGACCCCTAAGAGCATTCGGTTAATCGTGGATAATTACATCATCCACAAGAGCAAAAAAACGCAGAAGTGGCTGAGTGACAACCTAAAGTTCAAGTTACTGTTCTTGCCGGTTTATAGCCCATGGCATAACAAAATTGAAAAACTGTGGCATGCACTGCACGAAACGATAACCCGGAATCATCAGTGCAAAAACATGGATGATTTACTGGAGCAGGTTTACTACTTTATGGACACTGCCGCACCGTTTCCGGGCGGCAAGCATGGACTAAAGCGGGTGTATCACAATTAGGATCAGTTATTTAGGAGAGTCCCCTTGGCTAACCTTAGCCGTCAGATCGTATTCAGCGATTTCTAGCCGGTCCCCCTGAATCATTTTACGCCAACCGTTCCACAACTTAGGGTCAAGCTCTTCGGTACGCCAACCATCGGTCGGTTCGCTCCGACTCGCTAAAGCCAGATCCCTGATTTGGTTCTGGAGCGTTAGATCGTCAATCATTGTTCGGCGTCAACTATCTTGGCCGGTTCGCGTCAATTATGATGGCCGGTTAGGTTTTCTCATTTTTCCTACTTCCAGCTTGTTTTAACTGATGTTGTTTTCGATAGCTTTCTCCTTCTAATTCTATAATTGTCGCGTGGTGGATCAGCCGATCTATGGCCGCTACCGTCATCATGCTGTCTGGGAAGATCTGATCCCATGCACTAAACGGGTGATTGGCTGTGATGATCAGGCTACCGCTTTCATATCGATGCGCGATAAATTCAAACAGTACCTGGGTTTCTGCATCGGTTTTTTTCACATAACCAATGTCATCAATGATGATCACCTGATACTTATCCAGCTTGCTCATCTCGCTCATCAGATCCAGTTCGCGCTTGGCTTGTTGTAACTGTTGTACCAAGCCAATGGCTGGAAACAGTTTGCAGCGTATGCCTTGCTCAATCAGCCGGTAACCCAATGCATTGGCTATGTGTGTTTTGCCGGTGCCACTGGGGCCAATCAGCAGGATATTATCGGCGTGATGTGCCCAGGACAGGTCTTGGTGCAACTTGGCGATGAGCGCTTGATTTGTCCGGCTGAGCACGCTGTTATCCAGAGTGCTTAAGGTTTTTCCCGGTGCCAGCCTCCCTTCGCGTACCCAGCTTTGTGTGCGCCGTGTAAAGCGCTCTGCGAGCTCGTATTCGCATAATGCCGCAAGGTAGTCACTGTGCGACCAGCCTTTTTCTACCGCGGTTTGCCAGAGTTTTTCATAGTGCCTGACGAACGCCGGCAGCCTTAATTCTTTGAGCAGTAATGCAACGGAGGAAGTCAAAATGGCACCTCCACATCGTGTTTCGCCTGTGCCTTTAATGACGTTAGCAGTGCATCATAACTTTGCAGGTTATGTTGCTTTGTCTTAATGTCTGGTGCGCTTTGCGGGGTGTAAAAGCGCTCCTGAATGGTTTTGGCACTTTCAAACAGACCGGCTCTGGCCTCTTGCAACAAGGTCTCTCCCAGCTCTTGTTCGCTATCGTATTCGCTCGCCAGCCATAACACCGTGACTATCCATTTACAGGCATCCTGTGCTGGTAACGCATCATCCACTAACTGCCACAACTGCCGGTAATTGTCGTCAGGTAAGATATCATCCCGCAGTTGCGAGTAACGAAACGCCTGCGGTTTAGCGGCCAGTGAGCGGATAATATGCCGGTAGTTGATACAACGTGCACGGCTTTGGCCGAGGGCCGGGTAAATTCGTGGCAAGGTCAGCGCCACTTGCTGGCCCACATAGAGCACCAGTTTGTTATGATACAGCCGTACTTGCAGGCGTTCGCCAATCAGTCGTGATGGCACGCTGTACACCACCCGGCGCACTTCAATGGTGGCACTACGGGTGACTTTAATGCTCAGCAAGGTGTAATCAACAGCATCATATTCCGGTAAGGCTTGCAGGGTTTGCTGTTCTTCTAAAAAGCGGCTGCGTGAGCGCTGGTTTAGCTTGCCAACAATCTGGTCAATAAAGGCCTGATAGGTTTCGATACTGTCAAAGTCATTGTGGCCGCGAAGTAGCAGGTGCTGCGCCAGACGGCGTTTAAATGAGCCATTAGCGCACTCAACCACCCCGTTCTCATGCGATTGCCCAAGATTATTGCGCGTTGGCGTCATGTTGTAATGTTCGCACAAGTCTTGATAGGCATCTGTCCAGACATTTTGCGTATTGTTCCTGGCGGCACTGAGGCTATCGGTGCGATGCTCCACCGGACAGCCACCAGCCTGCGTCAGCGCACGCTGTAAACCGGTAGATAAGGCAGAATAGCTCTCACCACCCTGAACCACAGTGATGGAACGCCAGCCGCTATAAGCAAGGCGGAACTGATACAGCAAATGAGCAAAGGGTTGCTGCTTAATGGTGATCGGGCTATCAGGATGAGTAAAATCAGAGAAGCCCTGTAAACCGGGTTGAGCTTGCTGGCGGAAGATAACGTCTTTATCCGGGCCATGTAGCGCTTTCCATTTCTTAACCCGACGCTGCAATGTTCTCAGGACTCGCTGGTCATATTGGTTTGGATAGAGCGCCTGCAAATGCTCCAGCAAAGTAATAGGCGTGAGCTCTGGTTTAGCGTTTAACAGAACAACCAATTCGGTTTCCCATACGGCTTCCAGTGGATCTTCACGGGTGCGCCAATCTCTATCAGCTTTAACGCGGGGTAAGGTGTTGGACTGCTCAATACGTCGGGCAGTGCGGGTGGAAATGGCAGACTTCGCAGCAGCGATTTCTTGAGTCATGCCTTGTTGGCGATGCTGCATATACAGCTCCTCTTGTCGGTGGGTGATATGTTGTCCAGGCACCTTGAACTCCGAACAGAAAACAAGGTACCTATTGTGACACCCAACCGGCCAAGATAATTGTCGTCAACCGGTCATCCTAATTGTCGCCGAACAACTGCATCTATTTTGACAGACAACGTCTCTCGACGTTGGGATGCTTGCGCCGAAACTTTTGCGGATTGTGCTTGATAGGCGTTGGATTCCTCCTTGACGGAGTCCAACAACATCACATGATGCTTGACGGCGTCTTGAGCTATCACCTCAAGGTTGTGCAGCTCGTTATATGCCGCTATCTTTTGAACCAAATCGAGTTCGTCATACTCGTCTCGTTTTGCATAAAGGTGTTCAATAACCCTTTCCAAATGCTTGAAGGAGTCATTCAGATCATTCACTTTACCTTGCGTTTCACTAATTTTGGCATCGAACGTTTTCTGCGTGATTCTGATCTGGTCACGCAACGCGGTTAATAAACTCCTTGCCCTTTCTTGTTCACTACTGAGCACTAATTTGTGCTCATCCAACTGCTTGGTATGACTCAATAGTAATGACCATACAGATTTGATGTCGCCATAGGCCTGAATAGCAGACTCGAACTCACTCTGATGCGACATCATTCGCTCAAGCGCACTGAGAGCATCAATCGTCAACGTATCATTGTCGTTATATGGCGCTTTCCCGACATCTAGCTGACTGTCAATAAAGCAATCTGCAACCATGTCTTTTAACCCTTCCATCAATTTTGTTTTTTTGTGCATGACGGACGTTAAGCGTTCAATGTGCCTCATTGATTTCCCTGGACGGCACAGAGAGAATTTATCAGCAATATCCTTGAGTCCTGACTGTCGAGCTTTAATCGGGGATAGGTGCGACAAGTTGTGCTGGATAATTGCGCAGTAATCCTTGATGGTTTTGATCTGCCGGGACACTTCTGTTATCTGAGCGATGTCTTCCGAGAGCCAGCAATCAATATTTTCCGCATTATTCAGCTTCATTTTGCTCTGTTCTGTAAATAAAGTGGAATCGGCGTCCCCTTTGACAAACCTGTAATGCAACGTGTTGTTATGTCTGTAAAGCACGACACAGGAGATCTGATCTTGTCGTTGATATTCAAAAATGACAAAACTACGTGCTTTAGAAAGATAGAAATCCAGAAAGGTTTTAGGCTTTTCTCTGACCATATACTGAGGGTCAATCCCATAAAAAACAGGAACCAGAACAAGAGATGAGGTTTTTCCTGCTCCGTTTGTCCCTGAGATGTTGCTATGACCCGTCAAGGATATTTCCGTCAATGAAGGAAACGCGCTCTGGTTGGTGATGATCCGCAGTAGTGCACTTTTCATAAAAATCGCCTGCAAAATATACATTAAATCAATATATATCAGATCAGTGCATATTGGTAGTGTCAAGGTTAAATAATAGGCAATTTTGTACTAGGTAGCGTTTTAATTTGATTATGGACTTTATGCTATACCGATAAATACACAGGAAATTTTTTTCACAAAAGTGTATGAATGTTGATAGAAGCAACAAGCTACCATCGAAGGGCGTTTCCAAAGATATTGGTATAACAGAGCATCGAACAGACTCAGTTGGAAAGGATCTCGCGTAGAAGCTCTATCATCTTCACGGATAACTCGCGTTTCCAACGATAAATTAGTTTGGGATTATGTAGGGTAACGTTGTTGTATCGTTATGTGATTTTACTCACTTAGCGCGGTGTACAGAACTACTGGATCAGATCAGTTTCAACTGACGTTCTGCCGTTGCACATTTTGCCCTGATGAGTTCGTTCATTGTTGTAAGACAGCCACTCATCCTGATCATTTTGCCGCGTCTCCAGCGTTTGATTAACTTGTTGCGAAAAGCCACCTGATAAAACTCGTTCAGGATCGCCTTATCAAACTGCTCGCAGATCCCATTCGTTTGCGGTGACATCGTTTTAGTTTTCGTGTGATCGATGCCACTACTAGAGTTGGTAATCATGACGCTCGAACTTGCAGAGTAGCACAGCCTATATCGATGTTAACTCTACACCTGACTCTGTCAATTTATGCGTATCAACATAGTGGCTGAAACGTGCTAATAAGAAGGTGAGTTTTGGATGAATGTACCTTTGACAAAATGGTCTGTTGGGTGCTGTATAAAAGTAGTCGATAAGCTCAGTTTTATTCGCTTTAAAATCCTTAAAAAAATAAACCTGAGTAATGACTGGCTGCTCAAAATCAGCTCTACAGGCATCTAATATGTTTACAGCCTGGTTATACTGAACCTCATCATAAGCGTATATCGCTGAACGATATTTACCACGCATTGAGTGGTTTGATGTGCTCGCGTGAGTATGTAAATGGATTTCGATCAAGGTTGATAAAGAAATAACAGTCGGATCAAAAACCACTTCAATGGCTTCGCTGAACTGAGCGTTGTCACCAATTGAGGCGATCCAACCTTGATTGACAGTAGCAATGCCAATAAGTGATGAAAATACGCCTTCGGTGCACCAGTGACAACCACCGCCTAAGCCGATTGTATTAAGGGTGGTTGTCGTATGCAAATTGCAAGTCTGTGTGGGCTGCTGCAAACTCATTGAGATGAGGGCAACTTCCAGTCTGGTCTGGGGAAGTGGCAGGTATAGCCATTTGGTCGGAGTTCCAAATAGTCCTGATGCATAGCCTCCGCTTCCCAAAAATCACTTGCAGGTTCGACTTCAGTCACTACTTTTCCAGGCCATAATCCCGAAGCATCCACGTCAGCAATGGTTTTTACTGCCTCAGCATGCTGTGCCTCAGAGGTATAATAAATGGCTGAGCGATAAGATGTGCCCTTGTCATTACCTTGTCTATTTACTGTACTAGGGTCATGAATCTGAAAGAAAAACTCTAAAATTTGTCGATAGCTGGTGATTTCATTATCGAACATTATTTCAATGCCTTCAGCATGGTTACCATGATTGCGGTAGGTAGCATTAGCCACTTCACCACCGGTATAACCTACTCGGGTTGAAGTGATACCGGGACGTTTGCGGATAAGATCCTGCATGCCCCAAAAGCAGCCACCGGCTAATACTGCGCGTTCAATTGCCATAATTAAATGTCCTCTACTTGGTCTAAATACTCTGCGTAACCTTTACTTGCCATTTCTTCCCTAGGAATAAAACGTAATGACGCTGAGTTAATACAATAACGTAGGCCACCCTGGTCTTTGGGACCGTCTGAAAATACATGGCCTAAGTGACTGTCGCCATGAGTTGAGCGCACTTCTGTGCGGGTCATGCCGTGCGACCTATCAGTGATTTCAATTACGTTGACAGAGTCTATCGCTTTGGTAAAGCTCGGCCAACCACACCCTGATTCATACTTGGCAGAAGACGCAAATAAAGGCTCACCTGACACGATATCCACGTAAATGCCGGGCTTGGTGTTCTTTAGCAATCCCCCTGTGTCAGGATTGTTGTCACCCCTAAATAATCATTATGTTTAAAGACAGGGTGCGGCAAAAGAGAACGATATGGCTCGGTATTCACCAGAACGTAAAGAAGCGATCCTTAAAAAATTATTACCTCCTCACAACTTAACGGTCGCAGAGGTCGCTCGGGAAGAAGGCATCGCGGTGCAAACCTTGTATCATTGGCGAGATATTGCCAGAAAAGAAGGTCGCCCCGTGCCAGGTAAAACATTAAC
>NZ_JAKKRH010000074.1:0-13687 GCF_025654465.1 Shewanella sp. SM101 | reverse complement strand
TCGTTATCGAGCCCGTAATCTAATGAAAAAGCTTGGGTTATTAAGCTGYCAGCAGCCTAAGCATTCTTATAGAAAAGCGACACAAGAGCATGTTGCAATCCCCAATACGCTTAATCGACAGTTTGCAGTAACTCAACCAGATCAAATGTGGTGTGGCGACGTGACGTATGTTTGGGTCGGTAATCGTTGGGCTTATCTAGCCGTTGTTCTTGACTTATTTTCCCGCAAACCTGTTGGATGGGCCTTGTCATTATCACCAGATAGTGCGCTGACCTGTAAAGCTTTGAAAATGGCATTTGAGTTAAGGGGTAAGCCTGAGAATGTGATATATCACAGCGATCAAGGTTCGCATTACACRAGCTTGAAATTCAGACAATTAATATGGCGTCTTCAGATTGAGCAAAGTATGAGTCGTCGCGGGAATTGTTGGGATAACGCACCAATGGAGCGTTTCTTTAGAAGTTTGAAATCTGAGTGGATACCCGCCAGTGGTTATGGGAATTTTACAGAAGCAGATAAAGAGATCACAAATTACATCACTGGATATTACAGTGAGACMAGACCCCATCAATATAATGGTGGGTTAACGCCAAATGAGTCMGAACGTTTATATTGGAATGACTCTAAAACCGTGGCCAATTTTACTTGACCACTACATACGGCCGATACCTTGCTTGCAAGCGAAGAGTGTAAATCTGAAGGGCAATTATCGAGGATCATGATGACCCGTTTACCCTCTGCAATCAGCCTGTCTAGCATTGCTGTAGCAGAAGGCTCCGGACTTTCACCTGTGTCGACATAGACTGCGATAGTCCGGTCAAGCGCATCTGTACCGACCGTTTCATCGAAAAGTGCCTGTACAATTCTGGTCTTTCCAACACCAGATAACCCAGTGATGCGAACCGCCTTCTTAGTAGAGCGAATAAGATCTCGCATCGGTGCAATGGCGTCATTAATGCTGAGCTGTTGCCCCCAGCCTGACGGCAGAGTGACAGTCACACCCGAGGCTGAAATCAAGATGTCCAGCGTCCCCTCTGGTGGATTGCTCCATGCGCCGTATGGCTGCCAACCTGAATATCCCTGACCGAGATTTCTTTTTGTCCAGAGCATAACTGACGGATGTTGCCGTACCCATAGAGCCAGTTTATAACGGTCGTAGAAGTCCAAGTAAAGATTGTCACTATTAGGATCATCCGCTACGGCATCTCGCATTGCTTTGAGGCGGTCCCTCTTCATAGGAGGAGAGCAATCATCACCTAAGCTGACAATGATATAGCTCCCACCTCTTTTGGCATGTTCAGAGATGGTCGGTGACAGTTTCCCAGCGGTGACCATTTCCTTGATGATCGCAGCCATCGGCATTGAATGCTTTTTTGCCTGAAGAATTGTGTTGGGCCTTTCGAGAAAACCTGTGCTCAGCTGAGCGACAGGGACTTGAACGTGAATATCAATCCCACCATCAGCAGCATTAATTGAACCTGACCAGTTTACATACGCAGGGCTATGCCCCTGCGCTGCTATTTCAGCCTCGGCGAGGCGAGCAATCAACTCTTCGAGCAGAGTATCAGAGAGTCGGAGTAATTCGTCTTTCTCAATATCAAAAATTGCCACGGTAATCCTCAGCTGAACATCTTGTTAACTCTATCTAGAGCAAGATAATTTTATCGGATAATCAAGAATTCGATAATAACAGCTCTTAGCATAATGATTAAAAAGAAGTTTAAGGAGAAAAACCTTATCAATAGATGTGTTAACTCAAATAGTGGTACACAATCCCGCATTGGAAAGAAAGTGCTGTCTTATATAATTACTCAGTCAAAGGACTGCAATTTGCGTCCGAAGCAATACTGACTGCTTCAGATTTTTAGATCACCTTGTTTTTTTTAGAAAAAATATCGTCATCCCAATAAAAATGCCAGTCAATAAAATGACTGGCATTGAGATAAACCATAAATAGTATCTTATTAACTATTTATATTTAGGCTATTCCCATTCGATAGTCGCTGGCGGCTTGCCAGAGATATCGTAAACCACACGGGAAATGCCATCGACTTCGTTAATGATGCGGTTTGATACGCGGCCTAAGAAATCATAGGGTAGATGTGCCCAATGGGCCGTCATAAAATCGATTGTTTCAACTGCGCGCAGTGATACAACCCAGTCATATTTACGGCCATCGCCCATCACGCCAACAGAGCGTACAGGTAAGAACACGGTAAAGGCTTGACTGACTTTATTGTATAAGTCGGCTTTATGCAGTTCTTCGATGAAGATAGCATCGGCGCGGCGCAGCAAGTCACAGTATTCTTTTTTCACTTCACCTAATACGCGTACACCAAGACCTGGTCCTGGGAACGGGTGACGATAAAGCATGTTATATGGCAGACCTAACTCAAGACCAATTTTACGCACTTCGTCTTTGAACAGTTCACGCAGAGGCTCGACTAAACCGAGCGCCATATCGGCTGGCAAACCGCCAACGTTGTGGTGAGATTTAATCACATGGGCTTTGCCTGTGGCACTGCCGGCAGATTCAATCACGTCTGGATAAATCGTGCCTTGCGCTAACCATTTGGCATTGGCGCATTTTTTCGATTCTTCATCGAAAATTTCCACGAATACGCGGCCGATGATCTTACGCTTAGCTTCTGGATCGGCTTCGCCTTTCATCGCATCGAGGAAACGGTTTTCCGCATCAACGTGGATGATATTCAGGCCGAAATGATCGCCAAACATTTCCATCACTTGCTCGGCTTCATTCAAACGTAATAAACCGTTATCAACGAATACGCAGGTCAGTTTTTTGCCGATAGCGCGGTGTAGCAGCATAGCCACAACCGAAGAATCAACACCGCCCGATAATCCTAAAATCACTTCATCATCACCGATTTGCTTCTTCAAGCGCTCAATCGCATCTTCGATGATAGAGGAGGGTTTCCAGTTGGCTGCACAGCCACAAATGTCTAAGGCAAAGTGCGATAACATTCGCATACCTTGGCGAGTGTGGGTCACTTCTGGGTGGAACTGTACGCCGAAGAATTGCTTTTCTTCGTTTGCCATAGCGGCAAATGGGCAAGTGTCCGTTTTAGCGACCGCCACAAACCCTTCAGGAATAGCCGACACTTTATCGCCGTGGCTCATCCATACGTCGAGTAAGGGTTTGCCGTCACTTCTAACCGCATCTTCGATGCCTTTGAATAGCAATGAATCTGTTAGCATTTCAATTTGAGCGTAGCCGAATTCACCTTCGCCCACACCTTGGATCACTTTACCGCCCAACTGCTCAGACATGGTTTGCATGCCGTAACAAATGCCCAGTACCGGCACACCTGCGGTAAAGACGTATTCAGGCGCACGCGGCGAGTTTTCAGCCGTGACACTTTCTGGTCCGCCCGCAAGAATAATGCCGTTCGGGGCAAATTCGCGGATTTGGGCTTCGGTGACATCCCAAGCCCATAATTCACAGTAAACGCCGATTTCACGGATACGACGGGCAATCAGTTGAGTGTACTGGGATCCAAAATCGAGGATCAGTATCTTGTGCTCATGAATATCGCTCATGGGTAACCTTTATCTCATCTATTGTTTTAACATTGCTCAAAGCAGCGATTGCCAGCTTTAAGTATTGGATCATACGTTTTACAAAGAGGCGGCTTACGCCGCCCCTCTTATCAAACGATTAAGAACCTGAACGGTAGTTCGGCGCTTCTTTCGTGATAGTCACATCGTGAACGTGGGACTCGCCCATGCCCGCTGAAGTCACTTTCACAAATTGGGCTTTTTCATTCAGTTCTAGAATGGTGGCACAACCGGTTAAGCCCATGCATGAACGAAGGCCGCCCATATGTTGATGGATGATTTCCTTCAACTTGCCTTTGTAAGGCACGCGCGCCTCTACACCTTCGGGGACTAACTTGTCTGCAGCATTGTCCGATTGAAAATAGCGGTCAGAAGAACCTTGAGACATAGCGCCTAATGAACCCATACCACGGTAGGATTTATACGCACGGCCTTGATATAACTCAGTTTCGCCCGGTGCTTCCTCAGTTCCCGCAAACATTGAACCCGCCATGATGCAAGATGCACCCGCAGCTAATGCTTTGGCTAAATCGCCAGAGAAACGAATGCCGCCGTCGGCAATCACAGGAATACCTAGGCTCTTCATGGCTGCAGCGGCATCGGATACTGCGGTAATTTGTGGTACGCCCACGCCTGTCACGATACGAGTCGTACAGATA
Source organism: Shewanella sp. SM101 (assembly GCF_025654465.1). Classification (NCBI taxonomy): domain Bacteria; kingdom Pseudomonadati; phylum Pseudomonadota; class Gammaproteobacteria; order Alteromonadales; family Shewanellaceae; genus Shewanella; species Shewanella sp. SM101. Next base: position 9,449 of record NZ_JAKKRH010000074.1, on the reverse strand, counting down.
GAACCTGGGCCAATACCCACTTTAACTGCGTTAACACCCGCTTCGACTAAGGCTAATGCACCTTCAGCTGTGGCAACGTTACCACCGATAATTTGCAAATCAGGATGTTTAGCGCGCGTTTCACGAATGCGTTGTAAAACGCCTTCGGAATGACCGTGGGAAGAATCGATAAGTAAAACGTCAACACCGGCTTTAACCAGAGCGTCAACACGCTCTTCATTACCAGCGCCCGCACCTACGGCGGCACCAACACGTAAACGGCCTAACTCATCTTTACAGGCATTAGGTTTACGTTCGGCTTTTTCGAAGTCTTTAACTGTGATGAGGCCTTTCAGCTTATAGTTATCATCAACCACAAGAACTTTTTCGATACGATGTGAGTGCATCAATTTTTGCACTTCATCTAATTTAGTGCCTTCGGCAACAGTGACTAAACGCGCTTTAGGCGTCATCACTTCTTCTACCGTTTTGCTCCAATCTGTCACGAAACGTACGTCACGGCCAGTGATGATACCGACCAGCTCGTTGGCTTCGTTGACCACGGGATAACCCGCAAAACCATTCTTCAGTGTTAACACTTTCAGATCGGCTAAGGTCGTTGATGGGGTCACAGTCACAGGTTGTTGAACCACGCCCGCTTCGTAAATTTTTACTTTACGAACTTCTTCGGCTTGTTTTTCAATGCTCATGTTTTTATGAATAAAGCCTAAGCCGCCTTCCTGCGCCATCGCGATCGCAAGACGAGCTTCGGTAACTGTGTCCATAGCGGCAGACACAAGTGGGATATTCAATTCAATGGTATTGGTCAGGCGAGTTTTTAGAATGGCGGTATTTGGGAGTACAGTCGAATGCGCAGGAACAAGCAACACATCGTCAAAAGTAAGCGCTTCTTTAATTAAACGTAGCATATGCAACATCTCCCCAGTTGAGTAGGATTTAGAGGTGAAATATTGCGGCGGGATTATACCTTGCATATCGCCACTGGTAAATGGAAAATAGTAAATATCCCCATTTTATTGAGTTATTCGATGCAAGGCACCAAAAACAACATTTATACTGTCTCGCGGCTCAATGGTGAAGTCAGGCAAATCCTCGAGGGGCAACTGGGTAAAATCTGGCTCAATGGCGAAATATCCAACTTTTCCTCCCCCAGCTCAGGGCATTGGTATCTCACCTTAAAAGACCACTCTTCGCAGATCCGTTGCGCCATGTTTAAGGGCCGTAACCAAACGGTCAGCTTTAAGCCCATCAATGGTCAGCAAGTGCTAGTCAAAGGCGCGATCAGCGTGTATGAACCCAGAGGCGACTATCAATTATTAATTGAGTCCATGCTGCCCGCTGGGGATGGATTACTCGCCCAGCAGTTCGATGCACTCAAGATGAAGCTCGCAGCCGAAGGATTATTCGCCGCCGACACCAAAAGATTGCTACCCAAAAATATTCAACGCATTGGCGTTATTACGTCACCTACGGGTGCGGCGATCCGTGATGTGTTACATGTATTGGCAAGGCGCGATCCTTCCATCGAAGTCATTATCTATCCGACTCAAGTTCAGGGCGAAACTGCGGCGCAGAGTATTTGTCAGGCAATCAATATCGCCAACCAACGTTTAGAAGTCGATGTATTACTGCTCACCCGCGGCGGCGGTTCGCTTGAGGATTTATGGTGTTTTAACAGCGAAGCCCTCGCCCACACGATTTATAACAGCGCCCTGCCCATTGTCAGCGCCGTCGGCCACGAAGTTGATACGACTATCAGTGATTATGTTGCTGATATCCGCGCCCCAACACCGTCTGCAGGCGCGGAGCTATTATCACAAGACAGTGATAATAAGGCGCAAAAACTCGCCACAGCCTTATCGCGCCTGCAACAAAGCGCGAAACATTATCAGCTTAAACAAGAAAGACGACTTAGTTTGCTAGAGCACAGACTGCAACGCCAAGACCCTAAACGGACTTTGCAGCAGTTCGAACAAAGATTCGATGAGATGCAATTACGACTAGAGTCCGCGCTGTCGAATCGCTTGCATCTGCTCAGCCGCCGTCAGCAGTTGCTCGCAAGCCGCCTTGAACAGCAATCTCCCAAGCATAAACTCGCCATTGAGGGTAACCGCTTAAGTTATCTTGCGAGCCGCTTACAGGATGCATTGCAGGACAAACTCAGCCAAAGTGAACAGCGGATAAAATACGCGGCCCATCAGCTTGAAACCGTCAGCCCGCTTGCCACGTTAAGCCGTGGTTACAGCATTACCACTGACATCCACCATCAAGTGGTCGACTCTGCCGATAAACTGGCTATCGGTGATAGTTTGCAGACCCGCTTGCGCCATGGACAAGTGATATCAACCGTCACTCAAATAAAACCGCTCGAATAAGGCTGATGTAATGTTTATGTTGATGCTACAACTTATTATTGAGTGTTTTGCCTTCCAAACTGCAAGGAAGAGGCGCTTAAGTTTCTTTGATATTAAGTCTTGAATTAAGCCACACACATAGGATTTAGTGAGATTAGGAATTAAGCTGATATGACTAAAGCGAACTGTTATTATTCATATTGTATAACTAACTGAAGAATATCTCATAATTAGAACATTTCAAGTAAGGTATCCATACAAGCATAACATCTAGTGAACCAGCTAAATTATTTATACATTTCAACCTGCAATCAAATACTTATTGTTGCATAAGGTTTATTTTTCAATAACTAGCTTAAATGTAGCCTCACATCGACACCGCGAGTATCTGCATACTCTTGACGACGCTTATCCATACGCGATTGATATAAGTGAGTGTCAGCAGAACGCAACCACTCATGGGGATCTGCGACCTCAGTGTTTAACGACATCCCAAAACTACACTGGCAATCTTTAAAACCATGGCTTGCTAATTCTTCACCTAAGCCACTCAAAGCACTCTGTAATAACTGGATACCAGCAGAAGGCGTCACAATCACAAACTCGTCACCACTAATCCGATAAACCTTCATGTGCGCTAAGTCTGTTGCTTGCAATAACTGCACTATCAACAGCAATAATCTATCGCCTTCTTGATGGCCGAGTGTTTCATTGACACTTTTCAGACTATCGATATTCAATAGTGCTAACGCCATCGGTTGCACGACTTTATCGGCAAATCCTAATTGTGAGTTCATATATTCGTCAAAAGCATAACGATTACCGACTCGCGTTAATCCATCTAAACGTGCCTTTTCCCATGCAATCGCTAACTCTTCAATATGCGCCTTACGTTCTTCAGCAAGTAATTTCAGCTTATTCGCTAACGCTAAGGACAGTAATAACGCATCAGCCGTACCGCCCATCAGAGTCGCAAGCTCTGCATGTTCAATGAAATCAGGAGTGAGCCCCATATTTCCGGGTAAAATAATCACCGCAGGCAACAGCAAGCAAGTAAAGGCAAGAATAAAATAACGCGCAGGAGCAAAGCCTTTCATCAAGCACACATTACCGCAGGTAATCGCTAAAGCAATCCATAGCATGATCAGTACAGAGGCAATAATTGCCGTATAGGATAACAACCAAATACTGGTCGGCAGAGCCACAATACAGGCAAACATTAAATACTGACTAAGACGCCACAGCCGCGGAGAGTAACTAGGTAACTGCAGGAAGTGCTTGTAAAACATGATATTAAAAATGGGCAAACTGATGAAAAACAGATGATGCAACTCGAGGTAATGGAAATTAAATAAGTGTGCAGGCAAATGGAAAGTCAGTGCCCAGCCACCAAAATAGGCAAATACGTAAAGACCATAGTAGAGAAACGCTTTATCAAGAATAGAGATATAAATCAAAATATTATATAAAGCGATAAACAATAATCCGCCTAAACACAGCAGCACTGCCATTGCGAGACGGTCAGACATAAGTTGATGATCCGCCACACTTTGCAATGCTATCTCAGGGGGAGATGAGTAATAACGGCTACTCAGCTTCACCACCAACCAATAATCCGTGCCCATATTCAAGGTGACCTTACGGCCATAATCGAATAAAAACTGGTATGGAGCAGTGTAGCCACTGTGGGCATGTTGTACGCTGCCGTCACTGCCGAGTATCCAATAATCTACGGATTCAATAATCGAATTACTTGCATCCACTACCCAGTTTGATTGACGTTGATTGACCATCACAGGTGTAATCATCCAATAATCGCCACCGGTTAAGCTGACCGAACTAGCTTCGTCGAGTTGTCCCATCCAATGGGACACGGTTTCAAACCGCTCAGGAGGCTGTTGATCCGCTTTAGCATGGAACAAATACGGGGAGTCCAACGCAATTTCAGCGCTTAATACAGAGGGACTTAATGTCCACAAGAAAAGTAAAAAACACCCAAATAGAGTTTGTTTAAGTTTGTTCATCGGCTTATTTAGTTAAAGGGCCATAGATCATTTTTACAGCTATGAAGAAAATGCTAATGCTGTCAATCTTAGTCGATAGTTGGATTTGTAGGTTAACTTTATGGCTACATTTAGTTTTTTACAATCTGTTAGGCTAAATTAGTCGGATATACCATGCCTTATGATGCTATTTTAGTCTCAAAGTCCAAACTGCGGCATGAAATTCAAGATACACCTTAATACTGACTTATTTTTGCTGGGATCCTATGCAGCCTCTATTGATGATTTTAGCCGCACAACTACTGATTGCCAGCGGTAACCTATTGGTTAAGTTGCTTGAAACCAATGTGCCTGTTTTTCAACTGGTGCTCTACAGGCAATTATTTGCCACTCTGCTTGTACTGCCTTTTGTGTGGCACTTACAGGGTAATCTTAAACTGAGTCCTTTTTACAAAGTGCATCTCGCCCGCGCACTATTGATTGGACTGGGCAACGCCATTTTTATGCTTGCTATTCTGCATCTTCCGCTCGCGACAGTAACAGCCGTGATTTATACCTCACCCTTGTTACTGCTAGTACTATCGGCCATTTTTTTAAATGAACGTATTGGTTATCGACGCATGGTCGCAGGTCTTATCGGCTTTAGCGGCATTTTGCTTATCAGCCAACCAACAGAATTTAACCTGTATATAGGTTTAGCCTTTTTCGGTGCCATAACATCAGCATTGAATAGTTTGATTTTAAAGGCCTATTCGACCCATGAACATCCTTTTTCCATGCTCTTTTGGTCTAATGCCTTTGCGATGATATTTCTGATACCTGCGACCTTATACGAAGGCGCCGAATTTAGTTTACCAGTGGCGCAAGTGGGGCTGACTTTGGGACTATTTTACATTGCCATGACCTATCTCATCATCCATGCCTATCGACGTGCCGATGCGAGCCAAATGGCACCAGTAGAATATACAGGATTGATTTTTGCAGCCTTGTTAGGCTGGTGGATACTCGATGAAGAACTCAGCCTAGTGATTTTAATCGGTATTGGATTAGTCATTTTCTCATCCATATTGCCAAGCTACAGTGAGCTAAAGGCGAAATGGAAAAGCCGGCGAAGTTAACCTCGGCCGGCTCTTTAATTCGACATCACGATCGCAATATAGCTAAATCAATATGCCTTGTGCTTAGAAACGGAATTTACCGCCAATATACACACCATCTTCGAAAGTAAAATTGCGGGCATCATCGTATTCGAAGGCAATCTTGCGGTAACCAACATAAAGTGCCATGTTTGGCGTTATACGGTATTGCACTTTTGAGTCTAATTCATAATGACCATCAACATTGCCAAATGACAATACAGACGGTGCATAGTAAGCCGCGGCGTGCAGTGAAATATTGGGTCCCATTGATAGTGCATAACGACCACCAACAGAAATGGCACTGCCATTGGGTGAATAGTCAGACCAAAGCTGGCTTAACTGAGCACCGACCTCAAAGTGATGCACACCCGCATCATGAGTCATGTGCATTGCACCTTGAGCGATATGGCCACCTTCATCCGCATAGATATAACCCAAAACCGCGTTAGTATCTTTGTTCAATTGCAGTTCTAACTCAGTTGAAACCACATCGTTGTTCAACCCAAGATTAAATTCTGACGCATTCACTTGCAGCGCTGCTGCACTCAATAATAAGACACTTGCTACTCTGAACTTAGCCATAAAAAAACACCTCAATAATGACTGTGGGTAATAGCCGCGGATCATACCGAATAAATAAAGAAAATCAGCCTATTTGCGTATAAAGAGGGATTATTTGCGAGGAATATACAAATGTAAAACAAGATGAAAACACATTAAGATCTAAGCATTTTCACTTACAACACAATTAGACCGTCGGGGTACGATCGCCAACTAAAGACTGCATTATCGCTTCAGCATCGACATTAACGCTTAAAGCTAAGTAATACCAACCCACAGTATTTCCCGTGCCACGGATACTCAAATAATTACGCCAAAACTGAAAACCTGCCTTCAATAAATTAGCTTGACTCGACGTGTTCTCGGCGCGAATTGTGGCGTATAAAATCAAGATCCCTAAAGCCTTAGCCACTTCGATACGTTTTTGCGTTAAACCTTGAGCTATGCCTTGACGCCGATAATGGGGCGACACCACCAGATAACCCAGTTCACCGACAGTGCCTTTACCAACAGTGCCTTTACCGGCTTTTATCGCAGCACAACCGACAATCTCACCCTCGATAGTTTTCGCTAAGATCACCGCACGGGAATGGAAAAAGACCTGATGATCCAACGGATGAGCATTATCATCACGCCCATCAATTAATTGTGCCGCCAGCGCTAATTCTTCCGGCTTTTTACCTATAACAAACTGAATGTTATTCATATCCAGATTAAACCGTTAATGTTCCCAACATACGGTGAATACACACAAAATTGCCGTGCATTCATCTTCCAAACTCACCCAAGAGCCCACGCTACAGATATAACAACGTCGCCATACCTAAGAAAGTAAAGAAACCCACCACATCGGTCACAGTCGTTAAGATCACTGAACCCGATAACGCCGCATCTTGATTAAACTTCTGTAACACCATAGGCACTATCACCCCAGCTATGGCGGCAACGGCCATATTAATCAATATCGCACAGCCGATCACTATACCTATCGTCGCTTCACCGAACCACCAGCCAGAGACTAAACCGATCACTATCGCCCACAAAAATCCGTTAACTATGCCAATGCCGAGTTCGTTCTTCATTAGCGAAAACAAGTTACCCGCCGAAATCTGTCCCATGGCCATACCGCGGATCATTAGCGTTAGAGATTGGCTCCCCGCGATACCGCCCATAGAAGCGACAATCGGCATCAACACAGCTAATGCAACCACTTGCGATAGGACATTTTCAAATAAACCAATAGTCGCTGAGGCAAGGAAAGCCGTCAGTAAATTGATCCCAAGCCATACAGCACGGCGCTGAGCACCTTTCATAATCGGGGCGAACAAGTCGTCGGATTCATCCATACCCGCTGTTGCCATCAACTGCGCCTCATAATGTTCACGCACTAATGCCGTTGCGGTTCGTAGCGTCACTCGGCCGATTAACTCTCCGGACTCATCAATCACAGGCAATTCAATTTCGCGGCTGTGCTCTATCGCTTCAGCCGCTTCCAAAAGACTCGTATCGGCGGATAACGCACGGCAGTCCTCAGACAAAAGTGAAATCAATAACTCATCGGGATTATGTTTAAAAATATCATAACGACGAACAGTACCTTGATACTTATCCAGATCATCAACGATAAACAAATTGTCGTTACAATCGAGCTCTATACGGCGAAAGAAGCGCTGCGCTTGAGCAACTGTCGCCTTATCACTGAGCACCAACATTTGATGATCGGTATAACGGCCGATTTCATTCTCCGAGTATTGATCATAAAGTTCGAATCGTTGTCGCTGACGCTCCCCCATCTGAGCCAAGGCACGATCGGTAAAACTTTCAGGAAGATAATCACTCCACTCAATTAAATCTTCAGGGCTTAATTGCGCAAATAACAGATCCACTTCATTGTCAGGCATCCGCTTCAGGATCCCCATACGTGGATCGGCACGCATTAGGCTCAGTACAGTCACTCTGTCAGCAAATTCAACTTGCTGCCAACGCTCATAACGCTCATCCAAGGGCAAGGACTCAAGCGCTAAGGCTATAGTTCCAGGTTCTGAGTCATTCAGAATTTCACTAAACACTTCAGCCTGTTCTTCGCCTTCAACTTCAGTGAGTTGTTGAACAACCTGCCCCACGTCCGCTTGCATGTTTGTTTCGTATTCTGCGTCATTTCCTATCACACAGATGCCCTTTCTTTAGCCACAAAATTACTGTAACTATATTGATAATTAAGTAAATTAGCAAACCCACAAAATAAATTGCGCGCAATTATATTGCTGAAAATTATTTTAAGGTTTATGCTGTTTGACTAAGATCCTACGGAGGTAAACATGACTACGAATATATACAGCCAATCAGCAACAGACATTCAAGGCAACGCGGTAAGCTTAGAGCAGTATCAGGGCAAAGTACTCTTAATCGTCAACACCGCCAGTGAATGTGGATTTACACCGCAATACAAAGGATTAGAAACGCTATATCAAAAATACAAAGATCAAGGATTAGTGATTTTGGGCTTTCCTTGCAATCAATTTGGCGCCCAAGAAAAAGCCGATGAACAAGGCATTCAAGCCTTTTGTGAATTGAATTTTGGCGTGACGTTTCCGCTATTTTCTAAAATAGAAGTGAATGGCGAACATACGCATCCACTTTATCAATACCTTAAGAAAGCCGCTCCCGGCGTATTAGGCACTCAAGGTATTAAATGGAATTTCACTAAATTTTTAGTTAATCGCCAAGGCGAAGCAATCGAAAGATTTGCATCAACGACCAAACCCGAAGCATTAGAAAGTAAAATTGCTGCTTTGCTAAAATAATTTAATCACTATCTATTTGAAATCTTGCAATTTATAAAAATTTAGATTTATTTTAATTTTTTATGGAACTTTAACCGTACAAGGCCCCTCAAATGTATTGAACAGTGAATGTCTTTTTCATGTTCATCATCTCCCTGGGGCTTCTAGCGCAGTCCCCTTGACCTAGGAATAGGTCATTAGGCAACCATTAGGTTGCCTTTTTTTATCCCTTTATTTTATATGTAATATAAATGTAACAACTAAGTGTGGGCACTCAATATCTCTCAAAAACTTTTTTTGTCTTTTTTCTGATATCGGTGAACTTAATTAAAAATGGCGACTCTGAGTATAGGTAAGGATCTGTCTCTTGATCAGATCTCATAGCGTTTTTCCGGCTTCAAAAAGGGCTTTGGCTAATCGATAGCCCTTTACTTGAGCCTGAAGATCATCCCATCCTTCCCAAATCGTGGTCCAGCTAGCCATTCCCGTGCGCTTGCTATCATTAAAGCCGCCTAATTTCGCCAGAGACTGATAGGCCCACTTCATATTTGGTGCCTCTTTGCCTTTGTGCGCCCTTGGCTTGTAGAGCGCCATCAGTACTCGCCATTC
>NZ_JAKKRH010000073.1:0-14341 GCF_025654465.1 Shewanella sp. SM101 | reverse complement strand
AATGGCGAGTACTGATGGCGCTCTACAAGCCAAGGGCGCACAAAGGCAAAGAGGCACCAAATATGAAGTGGGCCTATCAGTCTCTGGCGAAATTAGGCGGCTTTAATGATAGCAAGCGCACGGGAATGGCTAGCTGGACCACGATTTGGGAAGGATGGGATGATCTTCAGGCTCAAGTAAAGGGCTATCGATTAGCCAAAGCCCTTTTTGAAGCCGGAAAAACGCTATGAGATCTGATCAAGAGACAGGAATCCGCTCGAGGAAATAATATTTTCAATTAGACTTAATTTACCTATTTCTAATGGGATGTCTTTATTAATGATATGCAGGAATAGATCTTTACTTCGTTCATCATATAATATTTCTAGCGGGTGGTTTACTTCACCATTGGTCCAAAAGCTCACCGGTTTATTGATGTCTAACTTAGCTGTAAGTAGAAGATCGATCATATCTCTACGTTGATGATCCTGATAGATATACTGCGGATTAGGATGAAATAGATAGTTGAGCCAGCAATTATTGTATTGATTTTGAAAGTAAAGGTTGGCATCAGAGTCTAGGTATAGGGTAACGAGTTCAGGGTTGTTATATTCAATAGCCGAATGCAAAGCACTGAAACCATTACATTCGATTTTAGCGCCTTTGCTGAGCAAGTATTTTATAAGCACTAAATCGGACTGAGGACTGCAAGATAGTGGAACTAATATATTGCAGGGTGAAACATTGAGATCAATAAAGTTGAGATCTCCACTATCGGCAAGAAATTGATCAACTTTCTTTATTTTAGCCGAGGTCGAAAGCGTGTTATCTAGGCACACTTCCCGAAGTGTGAGTTTCTTATCACTAAAAATCCAACTGAGCATAATGTTCCCTATTTAATGCCGTTAACAAAATGGTATCAAACACCTTTCAATTTATTAAAGATTGAGTGAGGTAAAATTGCCATATTTTAATGCATTTAAGTTAAGAAAAACTATGCCCTAAGACTGATAATTAAAATGATCCTGTTTGAATAACATTTTTTGATACAAATTGATAATGCCAAACAAGTTGCATGATGACATGTTTGGCATTGTTACTTTGATTGGAATTCTGCTTTATATCCTATTGATTAAGATCTAGCAGCATCGGCATTTCGCAGGCGTCGTGGCCTGTGTTCCCTAGGGGAGCCGACAGATGTACAAAGCCTAATTTCTCATAGAGTTTTACGGCTTCATTTAGTACAGCGGTGGTTTCTAAATAGCAGCTTTGATAACCCGTTTCGCGGGCGAAATCGAGTGCCATTAACGCTACGCGTTTTGCGAGTCCTTTGCCGCGGATTTCTGGCATAAAGTACATTTTTTGTAGTTCGCAGACGCCATCATTGTTAGCTAAAGGCGCAATACCGGCGCCGCCTAAAATGCGGCCCTCTAATTCAATAATCCAATAGTTGGCGCCCGCTTGGGAGTAAATCTGGCTTAGGCAATCTAAGGTCGGGTCCGCCACACTATAGCCTTTATCTGCGGTTAAGCCGTATTCGGCCGAAACATCGCGGATGACTTTGGCAATTGCGGCATCATCTTGGGCTGTGGCTTGGCGAATGTGACAACCACTTTGCTGCTTGGCGTTATGTACGGCTTGGTTATATAACACGAGGGCCTCTTCGATTTGTGAAGTTTGCAATGGAGTCAGTTGGGCTAAGATCCCTTGGAATAATTGATTTTGCTGAGTATCCAATTTAACTAGTAATTTCTTACCCGCAGGTGTCAGTTGCACAACTAAGCAGCGACTGTCCCGTGGGTGCACCTGACTCTGGGCAAGATGTTTATCGATCAAATGCTTGATAGCGCGGCTCGCATTGGACTTATCAATGCTGAGTTTGCTTGCAAGCTCTTTGATGGTCAGGGGCTGTTTGCCTATCTCAAACAGAGCATGGGCTTGCACGGGCGAAAGGGGTAAATCCCCAAATGCGGCGTTGAGCATGCCTAAATTTCTCACCAGATAGCGAGACAAATGCCTGAGTTGGGCGGATGAGCCTGACTCAGTCGTTTGCTTAGTTTGAGTCACAGGCTTCGCGGGATCTTGAGCCAATGGTGCGTCTGTTTGAGCCATAGTCGAATAGGTTTGGTTGCATGTCACAACTAAGTTAGCGGGCTTTAATTCCTCTTGCAACATATTACTAACAATCTACTGTGTAAATATCAGGATTCAATATTGGCGCCATGGCGAGAATAATCGCCTGGGTGTAATTACTTTCACGGGTCGCATGGCCGTGGGTGAGTAAACCTATGGCACCGCCTTTTTGCTTAATATTGATTGTATTGAACAACCTATCCATGACATCCCCGAGTTCTTCTCCCGCTTCTAATGCCCGATAAACTTGCATTGGTAAAGGTAAAATTGCACTGCGGCCAATGGCAAGCTGGTCTTTATGGCCAATAGCGATATAGGCGAATGTGGCTGGGCCAAAGTCGAAACAATCGACACCGCCTTCCATCGCAAAATAGTAGTCGGCTTTAGTCTCTTGCGGGTCCTGCTGTTGACAATAGCGCACCCGATTGATCGCCCCTTGGCGAGTGTCGAGATCTGTCATTGGCTGCGCCGCAACACCTGAAGGCGCATCCATGCCGCAGGCTTCTATAATGCTGTCAGGGAACAGTTGTGCCATGGCATTAGTTGCCGCGTTGATTTTTACAGGGTTTTTAGAACCCACTTTTATCTTAATAATGTTTTGTTGCATATAAGTTATTTATTTTGGATTTTAATGTGGACGCTTGTTTGAATCATTGCTTAAATGGTCTGAGGTGTCTAAGCGTTTGGGTTTTCTATTCTGCCACAGTCGTCGGCGAAGCTCAGTAAAAAAGCCAACAGTAGGGGAGGCAATAGCCAGCCTTAGGGACTAGGAAGCGACATGCAACTATTGCTCCTTCAGTAATTTGGGCTGGAATAGGCAGTAAGGCTATGTCATTGAAGGAACCAAAACCAAGAGATAATAATAATGAAATTCAACAAACTCGTGATTGCTATGGGAATGGCCTGCGGTGTAATACTGACCGGCTGTAACGATAGCGAAGATAGCACTACGCCTACCGAACCTGAAACTCAACTGCAAGCTTTTGCCCCCAATGGTTTACTCAAAGCCAGTATTCGCCGTACTACCTATGGCGTGCCGCATATCCAAGCAGACAACTTAGAAAGTTTAGGTTTTGGTAGTGGTTATGCGCAGGCACAGGACAACTTATGTGTATTAGCCGATGGTTTTATCAAGGCGAACTCACAGCGTTCTATGTACTTTGGTCCCCATGCGTCGATTGACTTCACTACGGGTCAACCTACGGCGGAAGATAACGGTAACCTTATCTCAGATTTTGCCTATAAAGCGTTAAAGATCAGAGCGCAAGCCGAAGAAAAATGGCCGAAATTTAGTGAAAACTCTCGGGCACTTATCCAAGGTTTTACCTCTGGTTATAACCAATATCTTGCTGATGTCGAAGCGGGCACACAAACGGCAGAACCTTTCTGTGGCGGTCAGCCTTGGGTGAAACCCATAGTGCCAGAAGATGTGGTGACTTATTTGTTTTCTATCGCCTTATTACCGGGCGCAGCTAACTTTCTCGATCTGATTTTTTACGCTAACCCAGGAGATGCACAGGAATACATGCCGCGTATCGTTGGGCCCGCGCCTAGCCAAGACCAAACTGCGTTTGTGGCCGATATGCAGTCTAAGTTGATTGCCCGCGCGGCTCGTATCACGACACCAGAAACCAATCCCCGCGATTTAGGTTCAAATGGTTGGGGTTTAGGCAAGGATAAAACCGAAAATGGTAAGGGCATGGTGCTAGGTAATCCGCATTTCCCGCATACGGGTAACCTGCGTTTTTGGCAATCCCATATTACGATCCCAGGGCATTTAGATATGATGGGCGGCTCGTTAGTGGGTATGCCTGGACCGATTAATATTGGTTTCAATAAAGATCTCGCTTGGACTCATACCTTCTCTACCGCTGAGCATTTTGTGATGTATAACCTTGAGTTAGTCTCGGGTGATCGGATGCAGTATTTGTTTGATGGTAAACCTATGCCGATCACCAAAGAGACAGTATCGGTTCTAGTGAATGCAGGTCCTGCGGGCATGCTGGTCGCCGAGAAAGATATTTATACTACGGCCAAAGGCCCTATGGTCGAAGCTCCTCCTGCTTTAGCGCCTTTTGGTTGGGATGATGGCAGTGCCTTTATGATCCAAGATGCCAATATGGGGACTATGGACCCTGTTGACCATTGGTTAGCCATGAACATGGCGACGAACAAAGAAGAGTTCCAACAGGCATTTAAGGACTACGATGGTGTCATCTTCAATAACACTATGTACGCCGATAAAGAGGGCAATGCTTTTTATATCGACGACTCAACTGTGCCAGGATTATCTGAATCGGCAGTTGTGTTGTTAAAAACCTCACCGGATATTAAAGCGGCTAAGGCAAAAGCCGGATTTACGATTTTACCCGGTAACACTTCGTTGTTTAGCTTCGATGGTCCTACGCCCTATGAGCGTGCGCCCAAGCTTGAGCGCAGCGACTTTGTGCAAAACTCCAATGACTCCTTTTGGTCGACTAACTTGAATGAACCGCTGACTTACTTCTCGCCTATGTACGGCGCAGAGGCTGGACAGCTATCACTGCGGACACGGATGGGCTTGAGTTTAATGCAGGATGCCGCGGGGGCTGATGGCAAGTTCAGCTTGGAAGAACTCGAAGCGGCTGTGCTGTCGAATCGCAGTTATCTCGCCGAGTTAGTGCTGCCTGACTTGATTGCCCAGTGTGATGCCCAAGGCAGTACACCTGTGGTGGTGTCGGCGAGTTTATCTAAGGATATCTCTTCGGCTTGTGCGGCTTTAAAGGCGTGGAACGGTAAGCAAGATAACGACAGTAAAGGTGGTGCTTTACTACGTGAATTTGCCCATCTATTCAGCCAAACAACCATGTTGACCCAAGGATTCGATCCCGCTAATGCGGCAACGGCACCTAAAACCTTGACTACGGATGGCAGTGCCTTAAAGGCCTTGGCTCACAGTGCGCTTAACCTTGAGGCCGCAGGCTTTGCCTTAGATGCGCCATTGGGGGATGTGCAATTTGTAGAGAAATCGCTGCCAGATGGAACGCCAAGCGGGTCGCGTTTACCTTGGCCGGGTAGCCATAATGCTGAAGGTGGATTCAACGTGTTTTCAACCAGTTTGTCGGGTGATGACACTTTGATCCCGCAACACAAATACGCTGCTGTGATGGATGTGGTCACTGGTAAGGCGATGAGTTCTGGCTTAACGGCGAAAGGATACCAAGTGCGTTACGGGTCAAGTTGGATGATGGCGGTGAACTTTACCGACGAGGGGCCTGTGGCGCGGGGGATTTTAACTTACTCTGAGTCGAGTAATATCTTAACGCCTGCGTTTGCCGATCAAAGTATCTTGTACTCGAGTGCTAAAAGCTTCCGTCCTTTGTTGTTCAAAGAGGCTGACATAGCCCCAGCTGTAGTGTCGACAACTGAGCTGACACTACAAAAACCATAAGTTAGATTTTGCGCTTTAATCGTTAGCGGCTCACTTCGGAGTTGAATCCGGATGAGCCGTTTTTTATGCGTGTTTACGACTGATAGCGATTTGTAAAAATTTAACATTAACGACTGTGATCTTGATCTACCTTAGACGTGAGTATGCTGTGACGCGTCTTGTTTTGTTGATTTTTGTGACACATGTCCGGTTAGCTGTTTTTCTCGGCGCTTATGCAATGTCACTGGATTTGGCTTGAGGTGAATATCTTGTATTTTTAAGTGGCTTTTTATGTATATGTTTTGATGCTGCATTGAAAACTTATTACATTAAATCAGCGATCTAGATCTCAATATCAGTTTATTATGAAATTCCCTTACATAAAGCCGTGTCAGATCAACTTTTATGGGCTTTTTTTGGTTATCCTTAGCGCGAATTTATTATGCTAGTCACACCGTAAGGTAACTTTTATATGCAAAAAGATGCGACCAGTGTTCTTGGAACACCTCAAAGCACACAGAATCTAGATTCAACGAAACACTTACCTTGGACTCGCCAAGACACGACTTGGATGTTGAGTTTGTTCGGCACTGCCGTTGGCGCTGGAATTTTATTTTTACCTATCAATGCGGGCATGGGCGGCTTTTGGCCTCTTGTGTTAATGGCAGTGATCATTGGTCCTATGACCTATCTTGCCCACCGTGGCTTATCTCGTTTTGTTTGTTCATCAAGCATTCCTGGTAGCGACATTACTCAAGTAGTTGAAGAGCATTTTGGTGTTGGTGCGGGTAAAGCCATTACCGTACTGTATTTCTTTGCTATCTACCCGATTGTATTAATTTACGGTGTGGGTATTACCAACACTGTTGATAGCTTTATCGTCAATCAGTTAGGCATGGCATCGCCACCACGCTTCATTCTATCGGGTGTATTGATCCTCGGTATGATGGCTGTAATGGTCGCAGGTGAGAAATTCATGCTCAAAGTGACACAACTTCTGGTGTATCCGCTGGTGGGTATTTTGGCCTTTATGTCTATCTACCTGATCCCTGAATGGAAAATGGATGCTTTACTCGTTGTACCAGAAGCGGGTGCATTTTTAGGCACAGTTTGGTTAACGATTCCAGTTTTAGTGTTTGCCTTTAACCATTCTCCAGCGATTTCACAGTTTTCTGTGTCATTGAAACGTGACCATGGCGCGAATGCTTCTCGCAAAGCTGATGTTATTTTACGTAATACTTCCATGATGTTAGTGGGCTTTGTGATGTTGTTTGTGTTCTCTTGTGTGCTGTCATTATCGCCAGCACAATTGGCCGAAGCGAAAGCTCAGAATCTGCCGATTTTGTCTTATCTCGCCAACGTGCATTCAAGTGGTTTTGTGAGCTACTTTGGTCCATTAATCGCCTTTATCGCGATTGTGTCTTCTTTCTTTGGCCATTACATGGGCGCGACAGAAGGCATGAAGGGGATTATTGTTAAGCAGTTAGACACGAATAAAAAAGGCATTTCAGAGCAAAAAATCAACAAATTTATTCTGGTGTTTATGTTTGTGACGATTTGGGCCGTGGCAATCAAAAACCCAAGTATTTTGAATATGATTGAAGCTTTAGGTGGCCCAATTATCGCGGCTATCCTGTACTTGATGCCTATGTACGCTGTATACAAAGTGCCAGCATTAAAAGCGCACCGTGGTCGCATCAGCAATATCTTCGTGGTTATAGCGGGTTTATTGGCAATGACGGCTATTCTGTTTGGCTTCTTTCGTTAAGTTTTAATCTTAGTAGGAACGCGGTTTGAATGTGAATCGTGAGTCGTAAAAAGAAAAGGATCGGGCCATTGGCCCGATCCTTTTTTATTACGTATAACATTTGAATCGCTTATTTTTCTTCGTACATTAAGTAGTAACTCTGCTTCATCCCTAACGCTTGATAGGTCTGCTGTGCGGCGAGATTTTCTTGCTCGACATATAAACGGAAGCTGGCGGCACCACCATTGGCTTCGGCCAGTTGTTTGACTTCGCTGTAGAGTTTGGCATAGATGCCTTGGCGACGATTTTTCGGGCGAATATACACACTCTGGATCCAGTAATAATCCTTCGCACGCCAATCGCTCCATTCAAATGTCACCATGAGTGAGCCGACTAGCTCACCTGCGATTTCAGCGACCAGGTAAAACCCTTTTTGCGGGCTCTCAAGTAGCGTGCCCACACCTCGAGTCAGTGTCGCTTCATCTAAGGCTAGGCCTTCGGTTTCTTGGGCCATGGCCTGATTAAACTGCACTAAGGCGATTAGGTCTTGAGCCTTAGCTTTACGAATCAACATACTACAACTCCTAGGCGGTTATTTGGCAATACCGCTCTTGTTTAGTAAACAACATTTTGTGGTTCACTTTATCATGGAACGACAAGGGATAACGAGTTTGGCAGTGGCAGGTTAGGCACTGATATTATTTATTACTGTGGATATTTGTACGACTAAAGTCTTATCTTCTAGGCTTATCTTTAGTGTCCTTTCGCTGAACTAAGTGAGTTAATGATGGGATTTATTAAGTCTACTCGCCGCTATAAACTTAAAATTTTACCCGTCTATGATATTGCTGCTGATGAACAGATAAATCATCGTCTGCATTTTATTTTAACGCTGTTGAGCTTCGGTTTATGGGGTTTAGTTTGGTGGTGGTTGGTCTTAAAAGCTAACGGTAAGTCCGACTTTATTTTCAGTGGTTTTGATGACGATTATTGGAGTTATTTGATTGAGCGTGAGCAACCGCCTGCGTCGCTTTATCGTCAGCAAATAGCACCAAAAAAAGTCACAGAATATTTTGATGCTTAAGCAGAAAAACTAACATCTCGGCGGCCAATTTAACAAAGTTGGTTTGGTTAATATTACTGATTTTAAGGCGGTTTAGCTCAACGTGACCCAGATCATCTCTCGATTAAAACCCCTCTGCTAGACTCGGCGATTGCCCCATTTAGACTGAGAAACTAGCGCGCTAGTTTTGGTCTTTGCCCCATCATAGTTTCGAATTCAAGGTTATCAATATGACAAAACAAAAGTCGTCAGCATTAGGCCGTGTTTGGTCTCGCTGGATGTCAGTGCCGCTGTGGCTGCAAATTGTTATCGGTATGGTGCTAGGTATTTTAGTGGGCATCATCTTCGGCGAGCAAGCGACTCACTTAAAGCCGATAGGCACCTTGTTTGTTAATGCCATTAAGATGCTGATTGTGCCATTGGTGTTTTGCTCACTGATTGTGGGCGTCACTTCGATGCAAGATACGAACAAGATGGGGCGTATTGGTTTTAAATCTTTTGCGTTTTATCTCTTTACCACGGCTATCGCGATCACTATCGGTTTAATTGTCGGTTATGTTCTTCAACCCGGTGCTGGTTTAGGTTTGTCATTGGCAGAAGGCGCGACTCAAACTGCCAAAGAAATACCTTCTTTAGTCGATACTTTGATCGACATAGTGCCGACGAACCCTATTGCGGCTTTAGCAAGCGGGCAAATTTTGCAAGTTATAGTATTTGCGATTGTTTTAGGTATCGCCTTAGTGCTGATTGGCGAGCATGGCAAACCTGCAATTAAAGTGTTCGAAAGTTTAGCTGAGGCCATGTATAAAATGGCCGACATGGTGATGAAGCTCGCACCCTACGGTGTATTTGGGCTAATGGCTTGGGTAGCGGGGGAGTATGGGATTGATATGCTTTGGCCACTGATCAAAGTTATTATTGCTGTGTATCTTGGCTGTATTATTCATGTGCTTGGATTCTATAGTTTTTTACTGCGCGGATTTGCAAAGTTAAGCCCGCTGCAGTTTTTTAAAGGGATTAGCAATGCCATGTTAGTGGCGTTTACCACATCGAGCTCTGCGGGCACGCTCCCTGTGAGTATGAAGTGTGCGAGTGAAAATTTGGGGGTTCATAAGAAAATCTCTAGCTTCGTATTACCGCTAGGCACAACAATCAATATGGATGGCACAGCATTATACCAAGGGGTCACAGTGCTGTTTGTGGCACAGGCGTTTGGTATCGACCTGACTGTCGTCGATTATCTCACCATTATTTTAACGGCGACGTTGGCCTCTATTGGTACTGCGGGTGTGCCCGGTGCGGGTTTAGTGATGTTGACTTTAGTACTCACAACCGTAGGGCTTCCCTTAGAAGGGGTGGCATTGATTGCGGGAATTGACCGTATTTTAGATATGGTGCGTACTGTGGTAAACGTCTCTGGTGACTTAGTGACGACGACTGTCATTGCAAAGTCTGAAGATGAGTTGGATATGGCGCATTATAATGCCGACATAGATCAAAGCGCCGTAATAGCCGAACAGAATATCGCCCTCGAAATTGCAGCGGCTAAGAGTGTCAAAGCATAGGGAGCTTTTATTGCTAGTTCGTTAACTAAAAAACCGCCATTGGCGGTTTTTTATGCTGACAAGTTTTATGGTTACTTCATTTGGCTTAACACTAACACTGGCTTGTCGTCGCTGTTAAGTAAGGTAAGTCGGCCTTGCACTAATTTTGCTTTGGTAACTAATGGCATAGCTTGCATCACTTTGTGCTCTTGCTGCATTAGGGCATCCACGCAGGCTTTCATTGTGCTACCGGCAGGAGATAGCTTAAGCTCTTCGCCTTGCTGAGTATATTGACCGAAAAAGTTATTGCAGCTGTTGTTGCCATGTAATTTACCTTCGGCCTCAAAGGTAATTTGCGCTGGGCTGTAATCGATAGTCGGTTGGCCTTGAACCATTTCAATGTGCCAGCGGCCTTCTAATGGAATAGTATCATTTGGTGCTATATCGGCACTTTGGCAGGCGGTGATGCCTAAGAGTAATGCACCTAAAATGAATGTTTGTTTTAACATCGTTGCGGTTCCTTTTTCCATGATTATGGCCATAGTGTGACAAGTTTTTCGTAAGATCTAAAGGGGTTTATATGACAGGCTCATTTAAAAGTACTCTGAATTTGTTGAAGTTTTTACATTGGTTAGGTGTATTGATGCTAGTTTGTGGACTTGGGTTTTATATGTTGACGCAATGGAGTCTAGAGATAAGCGGCATGTTATTGATCTCAAGTCTGATTGGTTTAGGGTTGGTCTTAATGTCGCCCTATCCTGTGGTGCTGTTTATCCAATGGGCGAAGCGCCAAGATGAGCATTCCAAGTAATTTTGTACTGTCTAATTAAGTCTAAATTTCATTAAATCAAAGCTCTGCCGAATCTGCGGCGGGATTATCGTACAAGCTTGAGTCAATGGCGGGTTCTACTGGCGTGTCTGCGGCTTGGGATACAGGTGGGCGCATTGAATCGAGTTTGCCCCGCGCGAGTTCCATCATAGGTGCAAGTTTGGCGCTGGATTCTGGGGTAAAAAAACTGTAGCTCACATCGAGTTTTAGCTGATGGTTTTGTTGTTCTAGCTGCTTTTCTACTCGCTTCATAATATGTAGAACATCCCGTTCACCATCCACAAAAGCAAGTACCACAAATTGAGTGCTGTTGTAATGGGCGGCAACGTCAGCGGTTCTTATCGTATCTTGGATTAACTTGCCTAACAGTCTGTGGTGATTATTTTCGAGTGGTATTGGAGTGTTATCCGTGCTCAGTAATTCAAAGAAGATGATACCTGCATGGGCGCCAAAGCGGCGGCCTAAATTGAGCTGTCTTGGCGCCATCATCAAAAAACCATAATGATTGAGCATGCCGGTTTCTTGGTCGCGCATCGAAAGGGATTCAATTCTATGGTTCTGGCAAAGCAGAGATAATTCCTGTTGCAGCAATATCTGAAACGGTTCGAGCATAGCGGCATTGACTAGTGGTTCTGTTATATGCGGGTTGAGTACACACAGGGCACCAAATTGGCTACCATCCGGCCAAGCGATAGGACGTGAGAGAATATGCTGAATACCATCAAAATCCCTTGGTAAATCCTCTAACATAAAGCTGCCGAGGTTTTGATATAAACCATCAGGTTGGCTGTTTTGTATCTGTTTGAAGAGTTCGAGTGCTGGGGGATATAAAGTGCCTGCGGTAAATTGCGGTGTTTCAGTGATTGAACTGACGATGATTTCAAACCCTGCACTGATTTTTTGGAATATGAAAACCGTGTTGGCGTTGTAATAGCTTTTGATGAGCTCACATTGGTGCATCCAGCGTGTGAGATTGACTTGTTGATTATCGGTATCAAGTAAACTCAAGTTGGGATTAATGGTTTCTGGCAACATACAAACGCCTAACTATGGCTAAATATCCATTAAGTTTGGGAAATAAAAGGATATTTAGCAAATCAAAGCCCTAAATATTGCCTTGTTCTTGCTGTGCCTATTAACCCAACCGAGTATACTGGCGGGCTGAAATTGGGCCCAAAGCCGAAATAATGCTGTGAGAACACTGTGAAAATTAGACTAGCCTTACCTCAAGATGTTGATTTATTAGCGATGCTAGAGAAAAAACATCTTAATGATGAATTAGCTTCCGCCAGTATGGGGTTACAAGGGCAAGCTTTTTCCCACAGTGAATTGAGCGAATTAGTGCAGCACCATTGGATTGTAGTGGCGCAGGTTGAGCAGCAGATCGTCGGTTACGTGATTGCAGGCCGTTGGGTTTTTTTCGAACATTGGCCCATTTACCGCACTTTGTTGAATCGTTTGGGGCAACTCGATTGGGATGGACCTAAATTAACTAAGGTCAATTCTTGCCAATACGGGCCGATATGGGTGCAGCAAGCCTACCGTGGGCAAGGGATTTTCGAGGCATTAGTCCATGAAATTCGTCGCCAAGTTGCTCCGCATTTTAGCTATATGTTGACCTTTATTGCTGAAGATAATGAACGTTCCTTTGCCGCTCACTCGGGTAAAGCGCACATGCAGGTTGTGGATTTTTTCACCGTTTCGGCAAGAGATTATTATTTAATGGCGGCAAAGACCCAAGCTTAGTTGTTCGATGATAGAAATTAAGGATTCAATCTCTACTGTGTAAATAACCCGAGTTCAGGTTAAATAACGGAGATAAATACATGAATGTACAATTTGTTGAGTCACTATTAACGGCCTATGCCGAAGTCAATTTATCGGCTTGGGACAACTTGAGATTGGTCCTATCTGAGTGCGCTCACCATGAATGTGAGGCGAGGGGATTTGAAGTCGAGTTTATCTCCGATTCAGGGCAAGTGCAGCATTATTGGGTACAAGTGGGGAATATTTGGCTCGATTGTGGTCGAACCAATGCCTATTCGACGGTGATTACGCGACTGACCGATAAGGAACTTAGCCGTGTAAACTCCAAAAGCGCGTTAGAATGCGCTATTTTATCCCAAGAGCAGATCGGTCTACTCTGCATGCAAAATGCCCATTTCGATCATTGTTAAATTCATACTTGACCTTCAGGTCGCCACTAAAGGTGAACAGGTTTTCAGCGGCTTGTCTTGGATTGCTACTTTTAACATTCCCCCCAAAGAAGTCAGTGGCAAGTCTATGTTTGCTGACGACATAATTAAAATACATAGAATCACTGCCAATTAACTCAATATAAAATTGACGTGAGATTGTACTAAAATAAGGTTTAGTATTTACAACTTTAAATATAAAAGCCTAGTTAACACTAGGCACAAACACGTTTTAATTCATTTTCAGTAAAATTTTTTTTCCGTTGGAATGAATTGTTCAACATCCGTGACTGGTAATAGGTCTAAGCTATTTTTGGCATGTTTTCGTAGTTTATTTTCGTTTGCCTCAGTTGCAATATTTTGTAATATTGACCTGTAGCGTGAGTTATTGCTTTTGGCTAACACTTTACAAAGCCAAGAAACTGCATCGATCACGTAGGGATCTTCATTCTTTTTCTCAGTCCAGATTTTTTCAGCAAATAAATCTAGCACCTCTATTTTGATATGATCTTGTTGATAATAGCCTTTGGCTAAACTCTGTAATGTTGCTCCTGTGCTGTTTAACTGCATTTTTATTGATGATATATCATCTGACCATTCAATGTTTGGGGTCACTCGTTCGATAAAGAGAGCTGCTGACTTTTGTGCACTGAACTGGATACTTCCAAGGCCTTCATACTGATAGGTTACGCTAGGTGGTTTTTCTATCAGGAAATTTCCACCATATTTGGTAACCTTGTCCGGCTTGCCTAGTTTTGAAACAACCAAGTTTTCACTTTCTCCGCTAGCCAATTTGAGGAATAATTCTTTTTTTGAAAGTTCTATCTTTTTGGGTTGAAGACCTGAGTCAATTATTGAAACATGAGATAGGCCTCTTTTCTCAATAACTTTTGATACAACATTTCCGTTAATATCCTCTATCCATACCGCAGAGTAATCTTCACTTAAACTCCCATTAATAAGATATTTTTCGTTTTTCTTCGGTGTAAAATTAACTTCTCCCTCAATGATATAGTTTGAGGCTGAGCTAAAAATATATCCGATTGGAGCGGAGTGATGGACTTGGCCGATGAGATATAAGTTTATGGGTTTGATTGGAATTGATCTTGATGCTCCCATTGCAATCAATTGCGAGCCTTTTCCATTAGAAGCCGCTGAATGTAGTGGTCAAGTAAAATTGGCCACGGTTTTAGAGCTGTCTCTTCTACACAAATAATTAGTAAAAAAACGGAACTCTCTTGACTGCCGATGATCTGATCATGCAAATTCATTTACTTCACCATTTTCCATGTCAATTTTTAACCCGAGCCAATGGGCAGCCGATCACTTTCATCATGCTGAGCTAGGTGATAAACGAAGAGCGGCAAGGTTAACCGTCGTTGCTGAACATATGGCGGTTGGCAGCGGCAAATCGGTTGCCAGATCATGTAATGGTGAAGATG
>NZ_JAKKRH010000072.1:0-15529 GCF_025654465.1 Shewanella sp. SM101 | reverse complement strand
AATTTCGACCTAACTCAGTCAAGGTCAGTGTCTTACATTCAATCAGTGCCTTAGAGGCCAGCATCAAGCTGTTTAATCGTTTTAGGTGAAGTTCTGGGCAGTATTGGTGTAAAGAATGTTGTAGGATATTGGCTTCGCGCATCTTGTTGTCCAAGTGTAGTTTTTAGCGAAACCATTTGATCATGCAACAAGATGCGCTTCCACCCTAATTTGATGATTTATTTGTAAATCATCAGGGGATTCTTCAGCCTAAAACGTTCTCGCCCTAGATAAATATACTAAATTCTCTTTCGAATATTTTTACTTTCTCTTCGGTTTAGGTAGAGCACTTTTAGTCCGATTTGCTTTTTTATAAGTATCAATTAATGTAACAATCAAAGTGTCATATGAATCAGCATCAAGTTTTTTTCTTAACTCGTCTAACTGCTCTTGTGTCGATTTATTGATTGAAATTCTGCCCCGACCTTTCTCATATTTTTTATCACGACACCTTCTAAGATAATTTTCCCATGCAGGCTTTTTTACTTTATCGATACATACCTGAAACTCTGCAAATTGTTCCTTTGGTAGTTTATTTTTACTATTAAGTAACTGTCTACAACGTCTCTCAATAACTTGTTCATTATGAACTTTAAGGGCCTTGAACCATTCCTCCATATGCTGGTTAATAAAGTTAAAATTTAATTTTCGGTTAGCTAACATACCATTTCCTTGACTACGAGATTACTACAGTAACTACGCCCCATACGCACTAACAAAACTAAAGCCGATCACATAAACAGTCAATCAATTCATCGTCCCGTCGGTAAAGCATTATGATAAAGCTCAACCGAAAACAAATTCGTCGTCCCGTCTTAATTTCAGATTTTTGCAGCTCAAATTCATCATATCGATGAAGTAAATCGCCAACGAGAAAAATCAATCGTCGTCCCGTCGAATTTAGCGTTCACCTATTTAATTTAGCATAATTCAAAGCATCGTCCCGTCTATGCATCTAAATCATAATTCCTACATAATTCATTGTCTAATAAGGTGTTTCTAGAACATATCTATCCAGCATGATTGTAGTCATCATCACTAATAGCTATCTCTAAAACTGAAAGCTTGCAGTTATGAACGAGTAGACACAGCACTAGATAGCAGTATCTGAATAGCTACAAATTGTAATCTGTAAACGGATCTGTGATTGCAGAGAAAGGTGATTCAGTGATGAAAAATCGAATCTGTAAATCAGGAGATCGGTTCACACCGATCACACAAACAGATTCAATTAGGAGATTTACAATGGCTATTAAACGTAAACAAATTAGCGATGCAAAAGTACCAGCAACTAAGCACGCTAAAAAGAAACCGAAGAAAACTAAGAAAGTGAAATCAACGTCGTTAGCTGTCAAAAACAAACACGCTATCAAAGATGACGGCTCGAATAAATCATTTCCAAAGTCGAAGTTGGTATCAGAATTATTCAACGACGAACGCGATTTTAAATCCGCCTTTGACGGTACATTTAAACTCTCTCGTGATCACGTTAAACACTTAGGTAGTATCGTTAAAACATCGCAAATTGAACTCAAGCAAGCACTATTCATCATACATGAGAATAAAGGTTATAAAAAACTTGGTTATGCGGACTTTAAAGCCTATGTCGAAAATAATCTCAAAATCTCGTATGACGTCGCACTCAAACAAGTTTGGGCTGCAAGAGTAGCGCATGTGGTTAACGGACCACATGCTATTGGTTTCTTTAGTGACAACTCAATGCTACCAATGAAGGACTTAACAGATGAAGAAATTCAAGATGTGGTTGAGCATATTGAAGAAGAACACGGTGAGGACATTACTATCAACGGTAAATACACCCGCAAGATAGTCGAAGCCGCGATGCGTTCACTTGACCTACTCGATAAAGATAATTCTGATGATGGTCTAGATGTTGAAGTAAATGATGAAGTCAAAGAGGATGCGGATCTAGATTTTGATGATAGCGACGATGAAACTCTAGACTCTGATGCGAAGGCTAAGATATCGGCTAAACAATCCAACACAGAGAAAGTCAAACAAAGTGAAAGCCATCGCCAATTCCTTAAACAGTTCAAGATTAAGGCTGACAAATTCAAAAGTAGCAAAGCCATAATCGCTGCGTTTATCGATACTGACGCAGGCAAGAAACTTAAGACCGTCAAAAAAGCTATCAAGTTACTGACCAAACACTTAAAGACTTTGGAGGCATCATATGAATAAGTTTATAGCTAATATTCTGAATGCCGTTCTATGCGATAACTTAGTAATCGTCATGCGTTGCTTAGATGAACTTTGCAAGCATAATATCGCCAACAACATCATTGAGATTGCTAAATCAATAGCTAAACACCATCAACTAGCACAGTCGCAAGTTCTTAAGTCTTCAGGCGGCTATCGCTACTGTATTAAGCTACCTTTGCTAGAAATTATAGATTGGGCACGACCACAAAATGGTGTACCTCACTTGTTCATTCAAGTTGCCCCCTATGCAGAGAATAGGCCTTTCATCAGGCTAAGTTTTAATGGGTTTCCGCTAAAACGAAAACACTTTTTTATAGCAAGACAATGGCTTGAACATATAGTTTCAGATCATGGACTTCTAGCTAGTGATAATATGAAAGTCACTGCTGTTGATATCGCCCATGATTTAGCGATTCAAATAAATGAGCTAAGTTTTAACCTAGCAAAATCACAAACATCTATGATTGCTTTTGCAAAAAATGGTGATATTGGAAGTTACTATTTCGGAAATAGGAAGGCTAAATTTAGGTTGGTTGCTTATGACCGCACTGCGAATTGTAAGGCGAAAAATCTTATGACAACCGGTGAGCCGGAGACACGCCTTGAAGCCCAATTAAAACCTAACTGTATGTTACATGAGTTATCTGCTTTCTTAGGTCCATGTGATTATCTTAAGCGTATCGAGGTATATGATTTAAATGCTTTGAAGCCATTAACCAATCTACATCCACATACCATTATTGCTATCATAGCTTGCGGGCTAAAACCTGCTTTGCAGCGCTTGCCAAAAGATGAACGCCGCAAGATGAAACGTTATATCGAAAAATGCAGGCTAATGCCTCTGAAGTCAGAGGAAATCAAAGAAGCGGTTCACAAAGAATTGTTGAATGTTAAGGGGTTAATGATGGAACATTCAAATAAAGCCTCAAAGCATAGCCAGCCATATAAGTTAAGGGCTAAGTTTAACGAACTGTACAGTATGCTTATTAAAAATGTGAGTAAATAAGCCAATCAAAGGTTCAAGGGGAGCAACTTAGCTCCCCTTTTTATTGTTCCTAACCGTGTCAAAAACAGTGGCTGAAATTTAGGCTCAAAAGTGATACTATGAACGTGTTTCTAGTATCACTTTCCCCTTCTCGCTAAACCCTCTAAACACAATTCAACTTAATACACTTACTGGAGTTCTCTATGACTACAGCGACCCCTTATGCGCTGTATTTGAGCCGCCTGTCTATTAATAGTCAGCGCTCTATCAGCTCTCAAATGCGCAGTATTGCGCGACTCATGCAGTGGCAAGAAGACGGTCTCGATGACAAGCTATGTCAGATAGACTATCAACAAGCGCTGCAAATACGCGCAGTGATGACTCATGCGCAGTGGTCAGCGCGTTCCATCAACCGCGCCATGATAGCAATTAAGAACATCGTCAAAGTGGCGGCCTTGATGAACAAAGCCGATTTATCGCAAGTCGCAAACTTACAGACCATTAATCAAGTGAAGCACGGTGAGCATCAAGGTACGCCGTTAAGCACAGAGCAAGTGACCGCGGTATTGGATTACTGCAAAACGCAAAAAGGCACCTTTGCTACCCGTAATCTGGTGATATTTAGCCTGTTCTTGGGCACTGGGTTGCGCCGCAGTGAGTTATCGGCGTTGATGCTGAGTGACTACGATGCCAACTTGCATACCCTGACAGTGGCAGCGGGGAAGGGCAACAAGAGCCGTACCTTGTTCTTGCCTGAGTGGGTAGAGCAAAATCTGCTGGCATGGCTTAAGTTACGTCAGCGCCAGCAGGGTTATTTAGTGTGTAAGTCAACGCTGACTGGCAAGCTTAAGTTATCTGAGCCAACCACCCCAACGGCTTTATATCGGTTAGTTAAAGATACCTTGTATGAGCTAGGGGTGGATAACGTATCACCCCATGATTTACGCCGTACCTTTATTACTCGCTTGCTTGAGCAAAATGTGGATATCAATACCGTGCGCCAAATGGCAGGACACGCTGATATCAGTACCACCACCATTTACGATAAACGTGACCATGCGTTTATGAAGCAAGCCGCTGCGATGCTGGATTACATTCCGCCGGATAAACCCATTAAACGGGGGCGCGGCAGTCGATGATAAACGTCAAACCCATCGCTAAACACGCTAAGCATTGTTATTACCTTGCAACCCAAATCGCCGAAGACTTATTGCTGTCAGCCGTCAATTATGGCTTTGAGTATATGCCGTCCTATGCGATTAACTCGCTCGTGGGTATCAAGCTACAACATGGCATTAACCATGATATCGAGAGCACCCTCGCGCTGTTTCCGCTAAAGGATAATTACCCTGTAATGGCAGAAACGGTGCAGCACAATGCGCGGTTTCTGTGTGAACTGTTTAAGCTAGATGCCGCGATGAAACCCATGATGGTGCTCATCATCGTGCTCAATGCCAATGCAGGGCTGAAAGAGTTGCTTAACCTGTTAGCTGACCATGATACGGATATTCTCATACATTGGTTAGAGCATGAGACGGGGCTTAGCAGTGATGATATCCATGAGCAACTAGAACCTTTAGCCCGTAATCGCTTTATTGAGGGAGCAGCATTACTCCTACCACATTTGTTGAGAATACCTGAGCCGTTTAGGATATTGCTGGTGACTGAAAAGCTTACTCGCCGTGAAGCCTTGCTCGCGCCGATTATCAAACACAGCCCCACAGCAC
Source organism: Shewanella sp. SM101 (assembly GCF_025654465.1). Classification (NCBI taxonomy): domain Bacteria; kingdom Pseudomonadati; phylum Pseudomonadota; class Gammaproteobacteria; order Alteromonadales; family Shewanellaceae; genus Shewanella; species Shewanella sp. SM101. The sequence goes on along the minus strand of NZ_JAKKRH010000072.1, from coordinate 10,555 downwards.
AGTTCAAGCTTAAACAATTTGAGCATGTGAATGCCGATTTAGTGTATCGCTATCTAAGGGCGGCCATGGCTCAGCGGCTGAAAGGGGTTAACATTTTACTCTATGGGGCAGCGGGTACAGGCAAGACCGAGCTATCTCGCACCTTAGCAAAGGCACTGCGGCGCAGCTTAGTGGAAGTGCAAAGTGTGCAGTTTGAGGATGGTAAAGTGACTGATGAGTTCTTAAGTAAAGAGCCGACTAGCCAACGCTTAACCTACCTTAATCTACTGCAAAGCTTGCTCGATGGCTCAGATGAAAGCCTGTTATTGGTTGATGAATGCGAAAGCGTGTTTAAGCATGCCGATGAGCATTACTCTAAAGAAGGCTTAATGCGCTTACTGGAAACCAATCCTGTACCTGCTATTTGGATTACCAACCATGTATCGCAACTGGAGCCAAGCTACATACGCCGCTTTAAGTTAGTGATGGAAATCCCTGTGCCCGATGAAGCCTTTAGCTTTGCCATGAGTAAAACCATGCTCAAATCACTTAAGGTATCGGATGCGTTTCGCTTGGTGTTAGCCAGTAAATCTAATGCCGCTCCGGCATATATTGCGAACGCCGCCCATGTGGCGAGTACCTTAGCCTTAACGGGGGATGAGGCTGAAATCGTGGTATTGGACGTTATTGATGCCACCCTTGAAGCCTGCGGGGAAGAGCCGCCAGCGGCTAAATATCAAGGCCAGCTAAGCTTTGACCCGAGTTGCTTAAACCTTAACGCCATCGACGGGCAAGATACACAGTCCATTATCAGTGATATCGACACCGCGATAGCCAATAGCCTCCCAGTTAGGGTGCTACTCAATGGCCCCCCAGGTACAGGCAAAACAGGTTGGGTACATCACTTAGCTGAAACCCACGGCATGGATATCATGCACATCAAGTGCTCTGATGTACTAAGCAAGTATGTAGGTGAGAGCGAGCAGAACATTGCAGCGTTGTTTAGAGAAGCGCACAGAACAAAGAAGCTAATGCTCTTTGATGAAGTCGATAGCTTGCTCAGTCAGCGTGAGAGCGCTCAAGCGCAGTATGAAGTGCAGCTCATCAATGAACTGCTGTCACAGCTTGAATGCAATACCATGCCCGTGTTTGCAGCGACTAACGCACTCAGCGCTATCGACAGCGCAGTGATGCGCCGCTTTGACTTTAAACTGACCTGTGACTATCTGACTGAAAGCCAGCGCCAGACCTTGTATAAGCAAGTATTGGGTATCACTAAGTTAACCCAAACCGAAGCTGACCAACTTCACGCACTACAACAATTAACGCCCGGTGACTTCGCTATCGTAGCAAGGCGCATGTTATTTCAACCTAACCACAACCACAGAGCCACCGCTATTACCCTGTTAACCCAAGAAAACAACCGTAAACAAGCCGCGCGCCGCATTGGCTTTATCAACTAACTCCAGTAATACAACCCACGAAAAGGAACACCCCATGACAACATTATTGAGTTCGCTCAAGGTTATCGCTCGCCCTGAAATCGCCGTTAAGCCACCTATCATCGGCAAAAGAACCCGCTTGGTTGACAAGCTGAAGCAGCAATTGGATATGGCCGAATGCTTTATCCAAGGCAGCGAGTTTGAAGCCTACCGCGAGAAAAGTGTCAAAGACCCAGAGACAGGAGAGCGTAAGAAGGTGCGCCGCCGTATCACTGTGCGCCCATGGTACTACGACAGTGAAGGTCACTATTACTTCGAAGTCCGTATCGGGATTAAGCCTATCGAATTGGTAAAGGATAAACCCGCCATTGATGTCGGAGATAAAGCCAAGCTACCTGACACTATCAAGCTGATTATCGATGCTGTGGAGAAAGGAGAGCTAGATGAGTTCATCCTCAAGGCATCTAAGTTCCCGACCAAGAAAGCTAAGGCTAGTGCTGAGGCCAGCACAGAACCAAAGAGTGAGGCTAAGGTTGATACCTCAGCCAAAACCACCAAGTAATGCACACACTATCAGGAGCAGAAAGAAGCCCTTTCGCTCCTGAGTCTTTAGTATCAATAGGGATAGACCATGGCGATTATCCGAGAAATCAATGTCAAATATCAGTTCAAAGAAACCCAGTGCGCCTTAGCCGAGCAAGCCATCACACGGCCTGAAGATACCGCGCAGGTATTTGACTACCTAAAGCATGAAACCAAAGAAATGTTTATCGTGGCAAACCTGACCAACCAGCACACTATTAATTGCGTTGAGGTGGTGGCGACAGGTTCAGTGAACGGTATCAGTATGCGACCCGTCGAAGTGTTACGCACGGCAGTTATTCTCAATATGCCCAGCGTTATCCTTGTTCATAACCATCCTTCAGGCGATCCAACACCAAGCACTAGCGATATTCAATTCACCCGTAAAGTCATTGAGTGCGCCAAAGTGCTGGATATCAATGTCCTCGACCATGTGATTATTGGCCTTAACCGCTTTACCAGCCTTCGCGAAACCCACTCCGATTTGTTCTAACACCACTAAGGACACACAATGAATACCATCAACAAAGAGTTGGCATTGCCTGTCTCTGACAGACTGCTATTGGCATTAACCCCGTTTATCAGTAACCAAGCACACAATGCCGTGACGATTAACTTTCGTGATCCGGATTACAGCCCACAACGGGGTGGCTTTCATCCTGTGGAGATAAGGCTAGAGAAACACGCCGAGCAATGGCAGTTATGCTACATCACCGACTTTTGCTATGTCGGCCAAATGGGGCAATGGGAGTTGGTTAAAGAACTGGACTTTGACTTTAGTTGCGGCGTATTTCAAAGCATTAGCGGAGTATTAGTCATTGAAGCAGCAGTAGCGTTTTATCCGATATGGGAGCAAAACTTCCTGTGCTATTGGCAGGAGTTAGCCGTTTTTAATGTCAACGTGTCGGCAGATTAACCCTCAAAACACTCAAAACCGCCGTAAAAGTCACATCTCAAATAAAATGAAATCGACTACACTGATGCTCAAGCAGGAAATGTCTTCCTTGCTTGCGCTAAAGAATAAGGAGTAAACCCATGTCAGGATGGTATGAATTAAGTAAAAGCAGTAATGAGCAATTTAAGTTTGTATTAAAGGCGGGAAATGGAGAGGTCATTCTCACCAGCGAGCTTTACACAGGTAAGAGTGGTGCGTTGAACGGTATTGAATCCGTGCAAACCAACTCCCCAATCGAAGCCCGATATGCCAAAGAAGTGGCTAAAAACGAGAAGCCGTATTTCAACCTCAAAGCAGCCAACCATCAAATCATTGGCACTAGCCAAATGTATTCGAGCACGGCTGCGAGAGATAACGGGATTAAGTCGGTGATGGAGAATGGAAAAACAACCACCATCAAAGATTTGACCTAGGCAAACATGCCCAGTGTGGTGCTTTGCTGGAAGGAAAGTGATGAACTCTAGCAAAGCAGCGAGTTGGTAAGTATCTAACATCACTGAATTTTAGATACAAAAAAACCGACGCTAAGGTCGGCTTTGAAGTGGTACCAGTGGCCAGACTCGAACTGGCACGCTTTTAAGGGCGGTGGATTTTGAATCCACTGTGTCTACCGATTTCACCACACTGGCATAATCTTCAATCTCAAAAACTTTGCAAATCTTTGCAAGGATTTTGCGCGTTAATTCTTTTGAATTAACTTTTTACATCAACAGCTTAGTGAAATTTAAGCTGTAAACACTGTGACTTTTGAATCCCCTGTGTCTACCGATTTCACCACACTGGCATATCAAATATGCACTTAGAAGCAATCAAAACAACTGGCTGTCTCTAAGTGCTGGGAATTATACCTTTGCTTATGACAATGGCAAGTCTTTTGCCGCGACTTTAATACAAATTGCATTTAACCGCTCAAAAATCATGCTCTTGGGGTTATTCTGCGCCATGGGATAATAAAAAAGCGGTATATTCTTTATCACTTTTTTGAATATGGTTTACCAACCAAGCTTTCAAGAAAGCCATTAATTCGTCGGCAACATCTTCACCTCTAACAACCCGCTTTTGAAAATCAAGTACTTGCCCAACTAACTTGCCGTGTTTTTCCTTGTGGCTGTCAGTTTGAGGGTAACCAAAACGCGCAAAGAGTTCCTCTTCATAGGCAAAGTGATTGGCGGTGTAATCTACTAACCCTTGCACGATACGTTTGATGGCTTCAAGTCCATACTCTTCATTTAATGTGCGGTGTAATTCATTGATCAATGAGACTAAGCGCTGATGTTGACGATTGATCTCTGGCATTCCTATGTCTAACTCAGGCCCCCATTTCACAAAGAGTTTATTTTGCGCCTGACTCGAATTAAAAAATGCCGCATTCACATGGAACCGATGCAGCAAGGAGCCGATTTCCTGCGACATGTTATACACTTTCAAACTCGATAAGTTAGTGTTGTTGGTGTGGGAGGCATTACTCAGGGCTAGCTCAGCCATCACACTGATATTTTTATTAATTTCCTCTGCTACTGTATGTTGTTGTCCCGATGCCGTGGCGATTTGATGGGACATATCGGTAATGGTCTCCACCTGAGCGACAATCTGCCCGAGTGCACTGTGAGCTTGATCAACCATATCAGCCGTTTCGTCGGCAATCGCCACGTTTTTCAACATGACTTCAACACCATGTTGTGCGCCTTTTTGTAATGCGGCGATTTGCTGCTGGATCTCAACCGTGGCTTCGGATGTTCGTTTAGCAAGATTACGTACTTCATCGGCGACTACAGCAAAACCGCGGCCATGTTCACCCGCTCTCGCACTTTCAATGGCAGCATTTAAAGCAAGTAAATTGGTTTGTTCGGCCACCTGCGAAATGGTTTCAATAATACTACTGATATTGTTGCTGTCGGCGGCCAAGTGCTCGATCACGGTTCGAGTATCATGGATCTGTTGCGACATAGCGCCAATTTTAGTGACTATGCCATTCATGATTTGATCACCGCGCTTAGCAGAACTTTGGGCAATATCAGCTGCCTGCGCAGCACTCACCGCATTTTGCGATACAGCTTGTACGCTTGAAACCATCTGCGTCATCGCACTGGCTGCCAGTTCAGTTTGATGCTCTTGCTCTAACACGCCTTGCTTTGCCTGTTCACTGATAACCTTGATATCCGAGGCGACTTTTTTCATCCCTTCACAGGTATCAGATAAAGACAAAATCGTACGGCTGACATCCTCACCCATGCGATTAATGTTATGTACTACCTTAATGAACACACCCGCATCTTTCTCTTCCAATTGATAACTCAAATCTCCCTCGCCTAAGTGGTGTGCTGCACGCTCAAGTTGTCTCAAATTACGAATTAATTTATTGATGTTGAACACTAAAATGGCGGCGAGCGCGCTTAAACACAAAATAGCAACAAAGTGCCCTGTGATCACCAAACAATAGAGGGGATAAATCAGCAACAATAGTGGCGCAAAGATAGAATTATATCCCATTGAATCCTTGTGACTTTTTTTATAATCCATTTTTTACTCCTTTAAAAAACTGATATCGCACCTTCATATAAAAACAAGAACGAATAAATGGAATAGCGCGTTAACTGAATATCGATCGAGTTGAATAGGTTAATCCTAGACGCTAACGGAAGAAGAAACAAAACTAAATTATTTGAACTCGCCGCTGTTAAGCACACCCTTAAATTTGACCAAGATCACAGAGTTAACTAAGGGTTATGACTTTGTATTCCTATGTCGATTTTTTATTGATCGAGATCAGTATTTTAGCTATCGAATACCGCTAATTTAGCGAGGACTTCACAGGAAAGAGGATTTCAGTCATGGCATTTTGGTTAGATCTAATGTTTGGTAACCCCATAGGCTTACTTTCAATGATCGTTATCTTTAGCACCATAGGGATAGTGTCTTATATCACTTGGATGTTCATTGTGAAGTCGGCACCGAAACCATAGTTTTTGCTCCAGTTGTTCTTCATGTTTCTTGTATAAATGCAAAATCTAGGGGGTCTTATAACCCCCATTTTTTGTTGTCTCGCATGTTAAAAGTGCTAACTAAAACATTGCTAGCACTCATCCGAGTGAGGTAGAACACGCCTATGCTGCGTGTTTTCTGTTTTGTACTAATCCATTCAAAAATTGCGGACGCGCCTTAATCAACGACTGCATTTCTTCTTGGCTCGGCTCACCGGCAGGTAAACGCAGCACATCACGGTTGAGGTACATACGCGCTTTCATGGCAATCTTATAGTCAGCGGTCGGTCCCTGAATCGCATAATGGCGCTCATTACCGAGCTTTTCTAAGATACAGGCATTCACTAAACTTTTTACAGCGGGTTCATTTTGCGGCAGAGTCAAAATCGTGGCGCCTTGAAGAAAGAATTCCCTCACTAAAGCTCGCTCAGCGGGATCAAGTAGATTCACTTTAGCTTCAATCGTCTCAATAACACGCTTATCACTTAAATGACGGATAGACTCATCTAAGCCTAAGTTAATTAATTGACTCAAAAAATAAGCGATAGAAACGATTAGACCTAATCCAACAAACTGTGCATGTTCTGGTACAAATTTATCGAGCGCCAGCACTGCCAGCACATTAGGGGGAATAAGAAGTAAGACAGAACAACTCACCATAAGCCACAGCATGACTCTAAACATCATTTTCTTCGGGCTAAAAAACTTAACTGAATCCAGCTTGAGTTTAAACATAGTGCTATCCCAGTGACAAAAAATTGAACTTATCGGCTAATAAGCAAATTTAATGCCACAAATGAAGACATATTTCGTTGATTTTATCTGCGAGAAAATGCACTTTCTGGATCTGTAGGTCTATGCTTATAAGCATCTCAAGCCGCTATTGCATAAAGAAAATTTAAGATGCTGACATTCTTTAGCCAACTTATCAAAAGCCCCATAGGCAGGCACCTTACCCTGTCTATTGTACTTTTTAGTTCTGTTATCACCTTAATCACCACTGCGTATCAGTTGATCAGTGATTATCGCAATGATGTAGTGCGTATCGATAGAGTATTTTCCAACATGGAAAAGGTGAACTTAGATGTGCTAGCCGCCAGTATTTGGGTTATTGACGAGCGGCTCATTAACACTCAGCTCAATGGGCTAATTCAGCTGCCCGATATTAACTATATTTCGATTAAAGATGACAGCGGCCAAGCATGGAATGCAGGCGAGCAAAAACAAGAACACTCCTTAGATAAAACCTTTCCCTTAGTCTATAAATCACCAACTGAAAACATCAATGTCGGCACACTCGAAATACAAGTCGATGTCGATGCTATCTATCAACGCTTGTATGATAAGGCCATTATCATTCTGCTTTCTAATGGCATTAAAACCTTCTTAGTGGCTGGGTTTATTCTATTTTTAGTGTGGTTCAACATTACTAAACACTTAGATAAACTCAGCCAATACTGCAAAAATATCGACATAGACCATGAATACGAGCCACTACAATTTGACCGTCATGAAAAAATTGATGAATTCAAACAAGTCGCCGATTCCATCAATAGCATGCAAGTACAACTTAGAAGCTCATTTAGCGCCTTAAAGAATTCTAAGACGGAACTGCAAATAGCCTTAGAAGATAGAGAGCGGCTACTCAAGCTCGAACGTAGCTATAAAGAAGAGCTCGCAAGGCAAGTAAAAGAAAGAACACTAGAGTTAGAACAATCCCTTAGCGCACTAAAACGAGCACAACAGGTTTTAGTTGAGCAAGAAAAAATGGCTGCCTTGGGTGGACTCGTGTCAGGGGTTGCCCATGAGATAAACACCCCAATTGGCATTTGTTTGACGGCGGCAAGTGCGCAGCTCAGCCATATTGAAGAACTGATCGACCTGATCCACAGCGATCAAGCCACACTAGATGAGATAAATGAAATACTTAATGAGTACCAAGAAAGCTGTGAACTCATTGTCCGTAATATCACCAAAGCCAGTAGTTTAATTCAAAAATTTAAAACGATCGCCATCGATCGCAGTCATGAAGAACACCAATGCTGTAATCTAAACCAGCAGCTACATGAAATCCTAGAGTCGACATTAATTATGCATCCCAATGTTAACGCCTCAACGGAGATCAACGTGGAGCCTACACTCAATATCAAAACCAATATCAGTTTGTTAAATCAAATTGTTAGTAATATTCTCTCGAACGCCTTTACTCATGCATTCCAAGGACATGAAGACAATCTTATCCACATTAGCGCGACTTTGGATGAAGAATCAATTCAAATCAGCATTCAAAATAATGGCTTAGCCATTCCAGCAGATGTTGCTGAGCACATGTTCGAACCCTTCTTTACTACAAATCGTAATAAAGGTGGTACTGGCTTAGGATTATCAGCGGCCTTTAATGCCGCAACACTGTTAAAAGGCACGATGAGTTATCGCGCAGACTCAAAACTAGGCGGCCCACAATTTGATATTAAATTTCCATACACTCAATGTGAATCAGTCAATAATCAACAAGATTTTTATATCTAGCTATAACCTAATGAAATTACATAATATTGAAGGGGTATCACCGCCCTTGAAAGCGGTGATATCTTGACTGAATCTAGGTTAAGAGTTTAAACCGCCTCTTGAGCCTGCAGTGCCAATCGCGCTAACACGCGACTTGCCGCCACAAAACCAAATGTCCCAGTGACCATAGTCACAGCCCCAAAACCAGAAGCACAATCCATCCTCATGCTGCCATCAGCCGCCGCTTTAGTACCGCACACTGAGCCATCGGCTTGGGGATACACTAACTGCTCACTGGAAAAAACAGCATCGATAGCAAACCGGCGTTGCACGTTTTTAGAGAAGTTATACTCGCGGCGCAAAATATTACGCACTTTGGCTAGCAAAGGATCTTGGTAGGTTTTAGCGAGATCAGTTAACTGAATTTGCGTCGGATCTGTCTGTCCACCCGCACCACCCACTGTCACTATCTTAATTTTTTGACGTTTACACCAAGCAATTAACGCAGCCTTCTGCTTAACGGCATCAATACAATCAATAACATAATCAATATTGCCGCCCTCTTTAGCTCCAAGCAAATACTCGCCTAGATTATCCAATGTAATAAAATCTTCAATTTCATTCACTTGGCAATCAGGATTAATTTCACGGATCCGTTGTGCCATCACAGCAACTTTAGAACCGCCGATGGTGGAGCTAAGAGCATGTATTTGTCGGTTAGTGTTAGTGACGCAGATATCATCTAAATCCATCAAGCTTATCTGCCCTATGCCGCTCCGCGCTAAGGCTTCAGCCGCCCAAGTACCGACGCCACCAATACCAATTACCATCACATGGGATATGGCAAATTTAGCCAACGCCTTTTGTCCATACAAACGGCCAATTCCACCAAATCGATTTTGATAGGCCTCAGTCATAAATACTTACCTTATATTACCCAATAACAGCAGGAACGCTTGCCCTAGCATCCAGTAAACACCAGCTGGGACAGCTTAAAAGCAACACCAGAAATGTGCCGTGGATTCTAAACGATATCGACATAAACCGAAATCAGATCCTCAGCCACAAAACACTAGATGCAAAGGGATACGAACACTAAATAAGTGTAATAAAAGCAAAGGCCCATCATTTACCACAGAGTCATTTGGTAATCGACTTAATAAAAACATGTATTTCACTTGTAAAACAATATGTTGAATAAGCCATTCTTTATATGAAACTTGATCCAGATCACACTTTATCATTTCAAGTCTGTGCAGACTTTGCCGCATAAAAGCTCAACAGCATGCATAGATACTGAAGTTATCAATGCATATAACAGCGATAAGCACAGGAAAATGAAGATGAAAAAGAATCTACTGACGACGGCTATTATTTCTAGCCTCACACTCTATTCATTCACAGCACTCGCCGATGGCCCTGAATTCTATGGCCATGCTGATCTTGCCATTACCAATTCAGACACAGGTTATGCAACTCAAAACCAAAAGGAGGGCACTGTTCTTGAAAACAACTTCTCTTGGTTAGGCGTAAAAGGTTCTGAAGCTGTAAGCCCTTACTTTGACATCATTTATCAAATGGAATTTGGTGTCGAAAACTTTGACAACTCAAATAAAACCTTCAATGCCCGTAATACATTCCTAGGTATCAGAAGTGCCGCAGGTACGGCTTTAGTGGGTCGTAACGATACCGTATTTAAAGCAGCTGAAGGTAGCTTCGATCTTTTCGGTAATACCAATGCTGATATCGACTTACTGGTTGCAGGCCAAACACGCTCCGCCGATGGCATTTCTTACTATTCACCTAAAATTGCCGATCTCGTGACGCTTAATGCCACTTATCTGATGAGTGATAACTATAACTGTAGTGGCACACTAATTTTGGCCACCTAAATAGAGGTGATATTATTACCTCGTAGATGACTTTAGGTGAACACATGAGATCGACAACCAGAAAAACATTTAGTGCTGAATTCAAACTTGAAGCAGCCCAATTAGTCCTCGATAAAAACCATAGCATCATCGAAGCTGCAAAGGCGATGAACGTAGGTAAGTCCACTATGGATAAATGGGTGAGACAGTTAAAACTAGAACGCCAGGGTGGCACAC
>NZ_JAKKRH010000071.1:0-15451 GCF_025654465.1 Shewanella sp. SM101 | reverse complement strand
GTATGTTTGGGTCGGTAATCGTTGGGCCTATCTAGCCGTTGTTTTAGACTTATTTTCCCGCAAACCTGTTGGATGGGCTTTGTCATTATCACCAGATAGTGAGCTGACCTGTAAAGCTTTGAAAATGGCATTTGAGTTAAGGGGTAAGCCTGAGAATGTGATATATCACAGCGATCAAGGTTCGCATTACACAAGCTTGAAATTCAGACAATTAATATGGCGTCTTCAGATTGAGCAAAGTATGAGTCGYCGCGGGAATTGTTGGGATAACGCACCAATGGAGCGTTTCTTTAGAAGTTTGAAATCTGAGTGGATACCYGCCAGTGGTTATGGGAATTTTACAGAAGCAGATAAAGAGATCACAAATTACATCACTGGATATTACAGTGAGACCAGACCCCATCAATATAATGGTGGGTTAACGCCAAATGAGTCAGAACGTTTATATTGGAATGACTCTAAAACCGTGGCCAATTTTACTTGACCACTACATACTGAGTCGTTAATACGCACTAAACGAGCCATTAAAATATTTAGAATAACAATAATAGAAGATAAAAAGGAGTCGCCGATAACTCGGCTACTCCTTTTATTTAGTGGACAATTTAAAAGCGGTAATTAAAGCTCAGGGTCACATTACGTGGAGTTCCATAGTGATACACACTGTATGCAAGAGGCATATAAGATGCTGCAGACATATAGGCATAGTATTTTTCATCCAGCAGGTTTTCGAGATTAAGTTGTAGATCCATATTTTCCGCCAGATTATAACGAGCCATTAGGTTAACTAGTGAATAAGCATCTTGCTCAATTACAACGCTACCATTCTGTGCGTAACTATCACTCTGCCAGTTAACGCCACCGCCAACAGTTAATTCAGGTAAATGATCGACAAACTGATAGGTAGTAAAGAGTTTAAACTGTTTGCGAGGGCTCGTGGTCTCAAGTTCTTTGCCTTCTGCATCTTCAGCGGTGAATTGAGAGTAACCTGCCGAAATATTCCAGCCATCAATAAACTCACCTACAACTTCTAACTCAAAGCCAGTACTTTTAGTACCTTGTATTGCATAATAAGCACTTGTCTGACCATTTGCTTTTTGCTCATCCGTCGGCTCAAAGTCTGTATCTTGCTTAGCAAAATTATCCTGTTCAATCTTAAACAGTGCCACAGTGGTGTGTAGACGGTCGTCCAGATAAGCGCTCTTTAAACCGATTTCATAAGCTTTACCTTCGAGTGGATCCAGATAGTTACCGCTAGCATCTTGTTTATTCTGCGGATTAAATATTTCGGTATAACTAGCGTAAACACGATGCTCTTCGTTTATGTCATACAAGGCGCCAACATAAGGAACGAACACGCCATCATCACCAAAGTTAGTATCAGTACCATAACTGATCCCTTCGCGGTTCCAACTAGAAATACGGCCACCGGCAATCACTTTTAAATCATCGGTAATTGTCAGCCGCGTTGCTGCGTAGAAACCTTTCTGCTCGGTATCCATATTCAACTGGCGATTGGCATTTGTTGACCATTCAGGCTCTTCAAAGGCGTTGCTTTGCCAATCATAAAAGTTTTCAACTGCCTTTGAGTCCCAGCCCGTCATATTCTCACGGATGGGTTCATAAGTATCAGCATAGGATTTCTGTTTGCTGTATAAGGCACCAGTCACAAATTGATGCTCACGGTTAAAGAGTTGGTAATCGCCTTTCAACTGAAAATCGAAATTATCAGAGTTACTTTCACCATGGCTGTGATAACGCTGACCGCTCAAACCTGCACCGGTTTCTTTATTCAGCAAGCCAGACATATAGATCATTTTGGTGGTGGTTTCATATTCCATGCGATTATAGTTCGCCACCAACTGCCAACCATTGCTGAAATAATGGTTCAAGTTAGCAAAATAGTTGATGTTAGTCGTTTCCCAACGGCTCCAATCTGCCGCTGTTGTAGTAGAAACATCCCAATCAGTAGCCGAACCATCGCTGAATACTGCTGGTAACGCACCCCACATCGCTCCTTTGGGGTTGTTGTTATTGTAACTACCGCCAACGCGCAGCATAGTGTTGTCAGTAATGTCTGAATCAATTACGCCGTAAAGAATGGTCTTACGGTCTTGATAAAGATCCTGATAAGAATCGCTATTGACATATTTCGCGACCATGCGACCGCGCACACTGCCACTGTCGTTGAGGCCATTAGAAACATCTGCGGTAACTTGTTTTTTATCCCAGCTACCCGTAGCAACATCAACATAGCCCTTAAGTTCGTCACTGTCGGCATGTTTGCGCACTAGGTTGATTGAAGCAGAAGGATCCCCTGCCCCCGTTAGTAAGCCTGTTGCACCACGCACCACCTCTACACGCTCATACAGAGAGATATCAGACACAGTCTCACCTGCATCGCCGCCCAAACTCCAAGATAAAGGTACGCCATCAATCTGGTAATTCTGAACCGCAAAACCACGGGCCATAAAGCCATTTCGAACGTTATCTGTTTTAGATGAAGACAAACCTACTGTGTTATTAACCACATCAACAACGGTATTGAGTGCCTGATCCTGGATCCGTTCAGCGGTCAAGATGCTCACTGACTGTGGCGTTTCCTGCAGTGACAGCCCTAAGCCTGTGGCGGTATCAATGGTTCGACTCACAGTGTACTTGCCCATCACTGTGATTTTTTCAATATTTTGATCATTTGCATCTGCAACAGAAGACAGCTCTGCAGCCAAGACTGACAAAGGGTTTAATGCCAAAGTAATGGCAGACGCGAGAGGTAGTAGATAAAAGCGCATAGTAATTTAGGGAGTTTATTTAGGATGAACATACGGTAACACTATTGCGAATCACTTTCATTTGTATTTTGGTGATGTATATAACAAATTCATCATTTATTAATGAGGAATAAACGTCCCCGTTGTGTTTATGCCTTCAAAAGTAAGCGTTTACGGCGAAAAAGGTTATTCTTTACCCGTATTCGGTTAATCATTCTTAATCTACGCCACTAAAAGCGACCCTGAAATTATTACTCCATAGGATCGCCATTAGTGTTTAGCTTTTACCTCATTCAGTGTGTCTGTACTATTAGCTCGGCAGGCAGAGGCCACTTTGCCACTTGCCACTCACCTTGCCAATTCTCAATCGATATCCACAGACTATCGGCGGAGGTTAGCGTCTTAGTTGCTATGGCGTGTACGTGTTGGCCATGCTTATTACCGTGTAAAATACCATTCTCACTGCGCTGTAAATCTGCTATTGGCAAAGCCTGCGTTCCAATATTGGCATAGCCTTGGCGTATATTGCCTACCTCACCTTTTTCAAAAACCAACATAAAATCTTTCACATAGTCATCATGATGCACATAGGGTGCTTTTAGATCTAAGGGTAAAGGGGCTATTTTAAATTCACCTAACTCTTGAGTCTGCCAGGCCGGTGGAAATGTAGGTGTTAGCGACTGATACAAAAACAATAGGGGGAGCAATAGAATAAACCCACTCAGTTTATATTTATTTTTTTGCCAAAAAGTTGAATGAATGAAAGCCATTAACGTACCTCCTCTAACCTATCTGCCACAGTAATGGGGGATTCCATTTTTTTAATTGCACGCACATTACGCAGTCCCCACATCATAAATCCTGTGATTGACATACCCGATAGGATCACCCCAAAAATAAACCAAATGATTTTTGTCCAGATACCACCTAAGGTACCGTAATGCAAAGGATCTGCGATATGCATTAGCGTTTGTATCCCTGTCATCGTCTCGGGTGATGTCGTTTTTGCAATCTCCCCCGTCCAAGGGTTAATGCTGAGGTTATAAGAATACTGATCGTAAAAAATGTGATCGCCGCTACCACTCAGATGATACATGTCACGATTATGCTCTGGTTTCATCACATAGCTTGGTTGAAAGTCTGGAAAGTGCGTTTGCGCTAATGTTAAGGCTTGTGCAAATGTCACGCTTGGATCTGCGGGATTCACATCACCCTTTTGGATAAAGGGCAATTGCTCAGCAGCAACCAATGGCGCATGTGGCTCGATATCAATATCTGCATGCCAAAAAATGGCTTGGACTAAATACCATAATCCGGTAACGGCCATAATCGTGATAAACCAAATAGACCACACACCAGACAATTTATGCAAATCGGCCAATAGTGTCTTTTTACCTTGACTCACTCGCAATTTCGGAGCAAAAAAACTTCGCCAAAAACGTTTATAAACAATGAGTCCCGTCACTAAAGACGCGAGCATAAACAGCGCCATCGAACAGACAAGGTAATAACCCAAGCTGTAACCGCTTTGCCAAGGAAATAATAACCAAGCATGTAAAGATCTGATAAAGCCGGCAAATGTCATGCCTTCATTAATCTGTTGTATCTCACCAGTGTATTGATTGACATAGGCCATGGCATAGGGTTTATCAGCGTCACTGAACATAATCACATTGACCATATAAGGTTCTAAGGTCATAGCGCCAGAAACTGCCGCACTTGGGTAGGCTTCCTCAACAATCGTCATTAATTCACTAACCGGTTTTACGGGTAAATCATTAGGGTTCAACGCCCTCGATGCAGGATTCGTTAACCAAGTGATCTCATGACTCAATACCGCAATCGTCCCCGTCAAGCAGATAAAACAGAATAACAACCAAATTGGGAGCGACACCCAACCATGCAACATAAACCAGAATCGGTTACTGATCTTCGCCATTTGTGACTTTCCTAACACTTATCGTATTTCGCGAGTGTAAAGGTAATGCAAATTGTTATCAATACGATGTACTGGGAATTGTTTTCAATTAGAATGCCGGTCACAAAATACTATGATGGGGAATCATGATGGATAAAACCGGGTTAGCAGCGCTCATTTCGAGCCTATTGTTAGCGCCGAGTTCCTACGCCAAATAGCTTCTTACTACTCTAGTATCGATTTCTACAATCAAGGTTTCTTCGGCGAACCGCGAAATGTCGAACTTAGCCTGAGCTATAATTTTTAGTCTAATTGTTAATCGCCAATACCGCGCATCACTTTTATGCGCGGTATACCTAAAGCTAAACTATCCTGCATTAAAACAGCATACGGTAAACTTCAATGGATTAACCCTTTGGGCTCAGGGGGATAATCCATTACAATGAAGTCCATTTTGAGTTCGTAAAACAGATGTTCCGCCTATGCCTAAGTCTCACACCCACATGCATCAACATTTGCAGATGCCACATGCTAAATTAGATCTGCAAGCTCTAGCGGGCACCCTTGCCTTTGAGCAAGTGACCATTATTGGTAATGCTTCTGGCGATTGGCAGCCTGCGACCACAGGTACGACATTTATTTTTAACGGTACTCAATGGGCTGAAAACAGCAATGTAAATAATCAGATAGTAAATATCGCCAACGGTGGTTTTGCTGAATCAAAATATGCCTTTGTGGTACAAGGTCATCCACAAAGTGGTCTGCTTACCCAAGCTTTGACACAAGTCGCGATTGAATTAACCCCTAAACTCGGTTGCTGGCCTTCATCTGGGTTAACCACAATAGTCTTGATGCAGCAATTGTCTCAGCATGTGCAAGTGCAGCGGATGTCGCTGTTTCCGAGTTTATCAAGACCCAATGATTTACCGTCTGACGATCACTTACCTTGCATGGTGCATAATTGGTTAGGCGAGCGGCGGATTGCCCAGGCTTTGGTACCATCGCTCGACTGGCCTGAATTTAGCTTAGCGTCCGTATTTTTACCTCGCCTATCCGCAATAAACCACATGCAACCATGCCAAGTTACACCTAGGATAAACGCAGGTAATCCCTTTGATTTACTTGAGCGTTTACAGGAGCCGAGCTTATTAATCACAGATGCGCTAAATCCAGCCACGCGGCAGATGCAACTTGAATGGCTAATCACACTGGCGCATACACCCATCAACATTTGGCAGCAATTTGCTCATCCTAGCCAGCTCATCAATGCTGAAGCTTTATTTTTCAACCACATGCCAGAATCAAAACCCAGCTATTGGTATTTAATGGATACTCAGGCATCTCAATATCTTGATGCGATTCGCCATAGTTTGGCCTATTGTTGGCAAACGTTGTCGACTAAGCACGCGAGCTTGATTGGCAACGAGCTTTCAAACGGCTCGTGACCTTCCCCTGTCTACTGCCATTCGCATTCAAAACACATTCAAAATACCTAAGGCGAATGTCGTTTTACATTTTGCCTTGCCCTCTAGCGACGCTAAACCAACCTCTGTTTAAATGCATGACTCAAAACGTCAACACGCCCTAGTTAAGGGATTTTTACCCAATGCGATCCCCAACGGTTCAAAGTAATTGATCAGCGCCTGAAAAATCACTTGTCTGTGGGCCTCATCGGGATAAGCTCCCTCCTTTGCCATTGTTGAGAAACGGGTTCCCGACACTAAATACGGATTCGAAATATCAGTATAGGATTCAATACAGGCTTCAAATGCTCGCGCCATCATCTCCGTTGGCCGAGAGAAGTACTGCATCCCATGTTTTTTATCTAATGCAATCGCTCGGCGAACATAATCATGGGGCTCATCACCCTGTCCACTCAACAATGTCACTTTGAAGATCTCAGATAATCGAGCATTTAATGGATGCTCTATGATGGGCAGATCGGATAGCCAAAGATCGCTCGCACACTGAAACCGCTTATTAGTAGGTTTGAATGATTTAGCGGCAATATAATGGTCAAACGCATGCCAAAACTCATGGGCTAAAGCACCTCCACCTGCATTTTTAGCCAATGCCAACTCTCGGGTCGCGGGTGCATAATGGGCCTGAACGCCCTTTTGGCCGCCATGACCAAAGGCCAGGCTGACGGTTTCCCGCAGCCCTAAAGTTAAAGGTGGCAATTTTAAGATAAAGGCCAGATCGGCGAGCGAATCAAATACTAAATCCGCAGCAATCCGCGATTCATCCCGCGTCACCCAGCGGCCAACACGCACATGGCTAAAACCAAAGGTTTGTTTAATATCAAGAAAAGTGATTTGTTCACCAAATCGATAATCGGGTCCATGGCGGTTATATTGCTGATTAATTAACACGACTTACCTTGAACCCTATGGCAGTGAGAGACAAATTAAGCTGGCTATTTTAGGTGAAAATGCACAGGAACAAAACGCTGTATTGAGTGCAATATCAAGTTAAGAATAGGAGCCAAGCAGCGCTTACTCTTGGTTTGGTATCGCGATGCTTAGATTTCGTCAACCATTGGGTTAGCTAAGCTTTAGCCGTTAATATCACATCATCCCAAACCACGACACGATTTCGCCCCGTCGTTTTAGCGTGATACAAGGCTTTATCGGCCTCGGCCACCAGCTTTTCAGCATCTGAACGGCACTGACTCCCTATTTCAATCGATGAAGGCACAGACTGAAGCGCTAAAATACCGCTGTTTTCTTCGATGGCATGATGAGTAATTACAGGTGTTAACGCACTCACTCCTGCCGAAAATTGATAGTGAAAATCGGCGACTATCGCTGAAATATCTTCATTCGCAAGCGCTAACATCATACGCGTCACAATTTTCTGCGCGACATCGACCGACGTTTCTGGCAGTAATAGCGCAAATTCTTCACCGCCGAAGCGACCAAAGATATCGTATGGGCGCGTGCGAGCACTGATAAATTGGGTAAAATGCTGCAGTATCTTGTCACCCACTTGATGCCCATAGCGATCATTAACGAGTTTAAAATAATCGATATCCATCATGACTAGGCACAAAGGTAACTGTAGACGACTCAAGCGTTTGATTTCATGCTCTAACTGCTGGAAAAAATGCCGTCGATTGGCAATACCGGTTAATTCATCGGTGAGTGCGAGTCGATTCAACTCAGTCTGCGCATTCCTTAGGGCAAATTCGACCTGTTTTAACGGGGTAATATCGGTGCAAACAATCACCATATCGCCATTGTGATAAACCTGCTCAGAAAGTTGCAACCAGCTACCGTCGACCAGATCCACTTCAAAACGTCGAAAAGCTGATTTACGTTGATTCGCATGAATAAGTTCAAGCCATTCCTCTATGGTTTCATGATCAATTTTAGGCCCTTGCTTATGGGTAAAGGCAAAGTGCATCATGTCGTCAAAATGCCGGCCAGCCATGTCTTGATCAACAAAACCAAACATTTTCGCAAAGGTATGGTTATAAAAGATAAAATGATTGTGCTTGTCCAAAACAGCGAGGCCATTCTCGCTTAGCCGTAAGGCTTCAGTTAAAAAGGGGTAAACAGACTCAAGAGATTCTTTTTCCATCGATTATTCCTAGCAATGACGCTTTTAGAGAAGATCTCCGACATGTTCAGATTAGCAGCGTTCTACACTAATCACAGCGTCTTTGTCTTTACCCCCATATTACCGCAACGGGATTGACTCTACCGCGATGTAAATCCCACACATTCGGCAAATAAGCTTTAAAAACCAGATCCAATGCTTTGATAATTTACGATTTTACGGCCAATTTACTGAGAAATATTTCAGCACTAAAAGGTTTCTGCATGAAATGTACCTCAGGGAATAATGCTAACTCAGGAATATCATCGCTATCATTAGCTGAAAGCAAAAAGAAGCGACAGTGATGCTCAAGCTGGGTATCACTGGCAAGGTTTTGTAATGTTTGTTGCATCTGTTTAATAAGTTGCAAGCCATTCATATCTTGTAAACGGTAATCCACAATAACAATATGTGGCAATGAGTGAATCAACATCTTAAGTGCTTGCACTGCGTTATCAACACTGAAGGTTTGAAAATGATAGTGCTCTAGCATGGCTTTGCAAATCTCAAGGTTAAACAGATTATCATCTATGATTAACACTTTTTGTTGATCATATTGAATCGTTAATCGTTCTTTCACCTCGGTAAGTTGGCAGGGAAAATGTAACAACACTGTGGTGCCTTTGCCCTTTTGACTGCGCAACATAAACTTACCGCCAATTTGCTCAAGCAATCGATTACAAGTATAGAGTCCTAATCCCATGCCCGATGTTGTTGTATATGAGTTAGATGCGTGCATAAAGGGATCAACTAAAGCGCGCTGCGCTTCCTTTGACATTCCCTCACCAAAATCGCGGATCAGTACCCTAAGCATAGGACTATGGTCTTTATGGTTACGTTTAAGACGTAAGTCCATATAACAATGCACTTCGCTACCCGTACTGTATTTAAAGGCATTATTGATAATGTTAGTCATGAGTTGGAATAACTTAGTCCCATCGAGCTCGATAAACTTCGGCAAAGACTCATTCACGACAACCTGTAAACGTTTACCCGATGTCGCACTAAAAGCACGATAGTAATCCTCAATATTGCTCAGATATTCGTGTAAATTGACTAAATGCCGATTCAATTTTAACTGCCCAGCTTCAGCCTTACTGTAATTCAACGTATTTTCGGCAACCGAGTAAAGTAAGTTAGCTGACCAGGTCATTTTATCGATAATTTCGTCCAGTTTTTGTGGTTGTGAGCGCGCTTTTTTTAACATGCGACTGTAGTCAAGAATGGCATTGATAGGAGTGCGGATCTCATGATTTATGCTGGAAAGTACTGCTAATCTAGATCGATTATCGAGCTTAATCTGCTCTACAATATGCTGATTTTTAGACTTAAAGTACAAAAGAAAAGACAGAGTAATACCAAGAGAAGCAATCAGTAAAATAATCACGATTAGCTCGACAACCTCTTTTTGTGGCACTTGATATTCTATGCGTAAATTTACCCGGGTTTGGTATCCAGGAATATCCAAAGTTCGGCTATCTGAGTAGCTAAACATTGAAAATATGCCTTTGGAAAACTCATGGTTACAGGATGAACTTTGCAATAACGATTGTTCAAATTGATAGCTAATACATACACCCTGCTCCTGCTCAATCCGCGCTAATATCCGCTGATGAGAAATGGCATAGACTAAATAAAGCATATTAGGCCCATCGATATTAACAACCGCTAACGTGTAATCGGCAAGGCTAGCCTGAAGTTCCCCTTTACTATTCTTGACTAATTTAAGTGGCTTAAGTTCTCGCGCCATTGTCTGATCAGATATATAGGCCAGTTCAAGTTCGGGGGTCAGTGTAAAAGCGACAGCAGATTTGATCTTCAGTAAGTCCTTAGCAAAAACCTCAAATTCCTGTGACGTTACCTCACTCGAAGCATAAAAAAACGATTTTAGCGCATCCAACATAATTTCATGTTGTAAGAACATATCCCGTGAAGAAGTAAAAACCGCTTCTGCTTTTTTATTGTAAATGGAGTCAAATTCATAACGTGAGTGGGACAAGGTTAACCACAGCACCAACAGAGTGACCCATAAGCCACTGAACATATTGATACAAGCGCTATATTTAAAGCTCATTAGCGTAATCCATTACGGCCTTTAGCAAGCTGCATAACTGATATTCAAACTGCTCTCGCTCGCAAACATCCATGACAGACAGCATATCTTTAAGCTGCAAGTAGCGCGCAATACCCGTAAATTGATGTTTCAGGCCTTCGATACTGTCATAGGGCTCATATTGTTCTAGCTCAAGTCGCATTCGCTGTAATTCAGCAATCAGTGTCAATGGCAGTCGCGATTGCTGTTCTTGGCTGTATTGCTCAAAGAATACAGATAAGGCCTTGGGTAACTCAGTATTAGCATTCATACATTAGGCACTCCTATTATATTGAGCAATCCAATCAATAAGATAACGACCTTCAATCGGGGGACTGTACAAATAACCTTGGGCAACATCACACCCCAACTCAGAGAGAATTAACTCTATTGCACTTGTCTCAACGCCTTCTGCAACCACCTTTACGTGCATCTTTTGCGCAAGCGCGATGGTGGACTCTACAATGAGATAATGTTGGTGATTGATATCCATATCGGAGACAAAACTTTTATCAATTTTGATCTCTTTAAAGGGAATGGCATCAAGACGATCATAAGTAGAATAACTTTTACCGAAATCATCGAGGGAAATATCAATATTATTGATGATCAGCCGTGCAATAGAGTTAAGTACTCTATCTTGGTTAATGATTTCCTGTGATTCGGTGAGCTCTAAAATCAAATGGATTTGTTTATACTCACGACCACATTCGATGATGTACTCAATAAGTTCATCACAGGTCAAATCATCTGCGGTAATGTTAATCGACAGGGCAAACGCCATTAATAACGGTTGGCGCGACCAACATTGCAATGCTTGGGAAATAACCATCCGCGAAAACAAGCTATTTAGCCCCTGCTGATTCACCAGTGGCAAAAAAACGTCGGGATAAATATAGCCATTGGATTGATCGCAAAGCCGCGAAAGCACTTCAAAACCGATGATCTCCTTTGTTTTAAGGTTAATCTTAGGCTGATAACACAAAATTAATTGTTCATTTTTGAGCAATTGCCGCACATTGATATTCGCCGCCATGTCTTGCACGATAGACTCATCTTGATGGACACGGTTTCTATCGTCGGAGGCGTCTAGCAATGGCGTTAAAATGTCATTCACATTGATAGGTTTAGCAAATACGCCAAGCAAGTTGAGTTTCAAACCCGTGATAATGCTATCCACCAGTTCTAAAGTCCGTTTATCCGAGGAGCTTATCACCGCAATCGGAATGACTGTAAATCGGGGCTCGGAGGCCAACATATTAATCACCGCAATACCGTCACCTTGATCCATTTTTAAATCTAAAATGACTAAATCAAGTTTTGCTTCTACAGCTAAGATCAGTTCAATTCCTTGATTACCATTACTGGCTTCATAGATCTCCACATTGTCCTCTGCTAAGTACTTATGGATATCAGCTTTCATGGTTTCTCTAATAAAGCGTTGATCATCTATGATGAGAATATTCATATATTGGTCTCTAACTGCATAAAGAAAATGGGATCGATCGTCTGGGATTTGGATGTAGGGATAACAGAAAGCTTGAGTAAATTACGATTCGCCATGACTTCTGTGCGACTGGAGAAAAACGAATAGTTTTTGACTGGTTTGAAGCCGCCTTCTATCGTTCTTACTTTAAATATGGGCAACTTAAATTGTGTCAATTTTCGTTTTAGTGACTCATCGCAGATATTAAAACTCAAAAACTTAAGTGAGCGACTCGTGGCCAATTCATTGAGATAAACAGACATCATATAATTTTCAATATAAGGCGTTACGCCAAAGGAGGAGAACACCATTAAGGTATCTGGCAAAGCTTGACTGTTATGGTTAATGACCTCAAATAAGTCCACCTCATCATTCATAAATTCGAGGGCAATTTTGCCTTGAGTGCGGCAGAATAGACTGTGTCCAATGATTTGATCCCCAAAGCTAAAAGCCACCACCAATGAGAGTCCACGGAAAAAAGGTTGAGACAACTTACGGCTCACAAAGGATAAACGCGGGTTACTTTCATAAACCAAACTGAGTTGCAGCAGGGTCATAAAGTTTTGATGGTGGCTTTCGATAAACTAGACACGATAAGGAGTATTACGGTAGTACGGATGATCACTGCGTTCTATGGTCGATTCAAAAAGGTTAATTAACGCTAAACCTTCGTTGATGAATTTCTTATCCTCCCGATAAATATCAAACAGTTCAGAGCCAAATATTTCAACGATTTCAGACTGTTTAGCTAGGGATGGAATGTTAACTCCCCGCTCCCAACGGCTAATAGTGATGGAATCTAGCATATCGAACAGGCAGCTTTTTTGCCTGAGTAGACTACATAAATCTTCTTGAGATAAATTATTCTCACTGCGGGTGTGTTTTAATAAATTGGAGAATGTCTGTGCACTTGTTTTGCTTTGATAGGAGATAGGTGTACAAATCATATCGCGTTCCATCTGAATTTTTTATTTTATCTAGCAGCTCCATATACGTCTTATGGTCGATGTCATCTACTGGCTCTGGATGTCTAAATGTAAAAGTAATCCAAATGCGTTGAAGTTTCTCGATGAAATAAAGTCCAGTGATTTTTTCGTCACTCATCACTCAGTTCCTCCAACTCAGCCTTTTATTCACCACGTTTTTTGCAATAGGAAAACGAGTATAAATGCCATTGTTTATCTGAGACCATGGCACAGTCAAAAAAGCGATGGAAAAAAGTGTCTAGTTATTCGTTCGGTTAAATCATTGCATCATAGATAAAACCACAATCAACAGAACCCCCTATAAAACCGCATAAAATATAAGATTCACCAGCAATGGTCACAAAACGGTAAATTGAATATTTATGCGTTAAATATTCAAAATGCGGGATACAACCTCGGGATTTTTCTCGCTGCACCGCGCTCCACCTGCATGTTTATTCACATTTGAAATAGGCAAACCGCGGCAGTATCAGCTTAGAGATATTACTAGGATAGTTTTTAATGGCTTATGGCTTAAGCAAGCCAACTGCGAAAATAAATGGGTAATTGGCCAGTCCAGCGTTTAAAGGAACGCCTATCATCACTGGCGTCGCTGAAGGATAAAGAAGTGGAATACATCTTGCGCAGGTGTAGCCAAGTAATACAGTGCTCTGATTAAACGGGTCTCATCAGCAAATATCAGCGAGTTGGGCAAACTTAAGTTATCCCGCATTAGACACAAAAGAATACCAGCCGCTAAGCCTAACCGCAGTTCGAATATAGTAGTGATTGACATATCCCTTGGCGCTGAATGACGGCAGCGCCGTTTGGCAACAGAGAATGCTGGTGGAGCAAGACGGCTAAAACTACTTACCCAATGATAATCCAACATTTAAATGGTTACCTTGGAGCTGTATCGTCAAACAACTTGACGTTAACTCTGGGCATTTAGCAGACTAAGATGAACAAAAGGCACAAAGTATAAAGCACAGGTGTTAGAGAAGGCGCTGGTAGTGGTCCTAAAAATGAGCAACCGGCACATCTGATTGCAAATTGATGAATTAACTGGTTATGCACTAGATATGCAAATCTAAAACTATAATCCCCGAGATTTTTCTCACCTTAATGCAATAAAGTGAATAGTTAATCATAAAAAAGAGGTTAGCTGTATTCAACAGCTAACCTCTTCTCTTTAAATCAGGCGATAAATCAGATGTTCTATCATACAACTAGAGCCATGACTTCAAAACGACTCTTACAAAAGCTAACTCATACCAAAAGCTAATTTTTACGGATACAAAAATAGCAAGCTGAGGCTAGTAGCCACTGAAAATAACGAATGTAAAACTAACGCCTGTGAAAAACCATGCCCACACAATCCGACAGATATGAGATTAGCCGCGTTTAGTGCCCCACGGATCGTTGTCATCCGTCGATGGGCTTGGTCCTGAACGTTCAGCCATTCTTGAATCGTTTCTTGGCTCGTTTCGGGGGTAGCTGCGGTGCTGTGAGTTGCTATTCGATGAACCATATCCAGAGCCGGTGCCACGTCCACCCGTAGGTTTTTTGCCTGAGCTTTTACCTGAACCATTACCAAAGCTCTTACCTGAGCCATAACCAGAGTTGGGACGTTTATTACCTGCTTCGTACTCGGCGCTGGCTTGTGCCTGCATTTTAGCGATAGATTCTATGGTGAGTTCCATCGGTTTACGCGGCGCGATACCTGAGGCAAAACCTCGTTCGCGTGGCTTAAGATCAAACTGCTCACCGACGGCTTTAGGCATACGCTTGAATCGATACAGGTAAAAGTTTTCCACTTTCTCCCTCGCCCACTCAGTCTTCTTGAGGAAAATAATACAGGCCTCAATGGTCGGGTTGGTGTTAAAGCAACCTAGCTTTAATGCCGCGTATAAAATTTTCCAGCCATAAAAATCGACTAACTCAGTGATCATTGTCTCGAGTTTGAGGCCGTGTAATGGGTTGTTCTGTTGCTCTTCAATCATGGGAATTCCAAGTTCAGCCCTATTGGCTGATTTTACTGTATTAGTTTACGGTTTTGAGTTGTTAAACGAGTGACTCAATTCGCTACTAAAATTCGCGATTAGAGAAATCACTCAAGTTATGAAGTCATGAGCCACTGACGTTGTTACGGCAATAGCATAGGGCGTTAAGCCTTGTTACTCGTGATGCTTAGATCTTAAATCTTAAGGGCCTAAAGCCTCCAAACAGAGCCATTAAATATTAGCCGTAAAATCTGCTGCTCGACAAAACTGCGGGAATAATAACGGTAAATAAGCTAAACGCCTTCTTTTATTTGCGCTAGCGAGGTTTGGTATCGGCTTTAGGGCAAAGAAAATACGCCGCAGCTGACTAATGCCGATCAGTTAAGACAGATTGCTTGACGATCTCGCTGAAAAGATCAAAATCCGATGACCTCATGTCATCGGATTTTTTTATGCAACTCTCAGAAGCTCTCGCGCGCACTCATATTACCCGCCTAACCGAATTCACCTGCTTAGCTGATGTGTTAGAACCCGAGTTAATTCAATCCTGTTTAGACTCTCAGGGCGTTGCGACGCTAAGACGGCGTAAATTACCCATGGATGCAATGATTTGGGC
>NZ_JAKKRH010000008.1:0-137235 GCF_025654465.1 Shewanella sp. SM101 | reverse complement strand
ATTTCGACCTAACTCAGTCAAGGTCAGTGTCTTACATTCAATCAGTGCCTTAGAGGCCAGCATCAAGCTGTTTAATCGTTTTAGGTGAAGTTCTGGGCAGTATTGGTGTAAAGAATGTTGTAGGATATTGGCTTCGCGCATCTTGTTGTCCAAGTGTAGTTTTTGGCGAAACCATTTGATCATGCAACAAGATGCGCTTCCACCCTAATTTGATGATTTATTTGTAAATCATCAGGGGATTCTTCAGGGTTTTACTGCTGTGTGGTGGCATGAGTTACTTGAAATAGCAGAAACCATTGAGTGGTTAGAAGTTGATCCATTCAAAAGAGAATGGCTAGGCCGATTAGTGGCGGATCGAGTGACGGACTTTTCTGATGTTGTAAGCGCACAATTAGCCCAATATTCAATTCCTTATTCGATAGAAAATGGCATGTTTCGGATTTGGGGTTATCTGAGGAGGGATGAATCTCCAGAATTTATCTAACTGAAGAGTTATATCTCTGTAAGTCACTTATTTTCAAGCTAAAACCACTCAAAACTGAGACCTCAATACTGATTATTGAGATTGGGCATAGAGACAAAAGACAGTAAAAAAGTGCTTTATTTTTCAATAAAGCACTCATTTTAAGCGAGTCAAGCACTCGTTAACCTATTGATCATATTACCGATCAAAGTAGCGGTCAAAGTACTATGTAGAGTGGCCAGCCGAGAAGGCCGACGAGACCTTCTTTATGTTCGAATCTTTCTAAGCGTTCAGGTGAAGCGTCGCTGAGTAAGAGTTCGCGGTAGCTTTTCGCAAAGTGCAGGGTACGCAGTAGGGCGGGGACAAAGTTTTTACCGAGATCTTTACTGATTGTTTCAGCGAGTTCTGCGGGTAATTCTGCTAACGCTTTCTGGGTTTCCAATTCGATATGCTCACGGGTAAACCATTCCTCTTTTAAGGTGATTTTGCCGATACGCTTTTTCAAATCCTGTCTGACTTTGGCGCCATCAAACAACAATCGATACAGTACTGCTTCGGCTAATACACTCTCTAAATTGAGAAAATCTAGCGGATCATAGCTCGATTGCGCGTAAAACTGTGCCAATAAGGCCGCAATTGACTGTTGGCGTTGGTGTTCAAGCAGGGCATCTTGATAGGCTTCATAGCCTAACCATTCTTCCGCATCTGGCGGGCTAGACACTTGTTCAAGCAAGAACTTGTCGACATCGCCGTACAGTGACTTGCCGTTGACGAGTTTGTGCTTGCTGACAGTGCTGAGCATGCTCCAGCCTTTTTGGAAGCATTTGACTACGCCATCGGCGGTGATCAACAGGCGTATCGCCTGCTGCGGGTTTTGGTTTGATAATTCCATCAAACCAAGACTCACCACACCAATGACATCGTGCGCCGCTTGTTCGAGCAGGTGCATTTTGTACTTGTTGTAAAACTTATCGGCCAGTTTGAGGCTCATCAAAATGGCTTTGGATTTGATTTGTGACAGCTGTTCACCGCTCAGCGTTTCGTCTGCTTGGCCTTGGATCAATACCTTGCTCAGGTAGGGTCCTTGATCTACATCACGCAGTACCAGTTGCATCAAATAATTCCTTAATCCAGAAAGCTAAACATATCATCGACTTCAGCGTATTCATCTGTCACTTGGTTTTTCTCTTTGGCTTGAATAACCAGCTCGTTGACAAACTTGCTGATGATCATTTCCCAACCTGAGCTTTCGTTTCGCAGCAGACTCTTAATGGCTTTTTCCACATCGGGCGCGAGCTCGTGGATCAAGGCCATTAGGCTGCGTGGGTCGTCTATGCTGAGGCTGTGTGCATCTTCACTGGCGACGCGGCTGTCGTATCCGATGGTTTCAGTGTCTTCTTCGTCATCATAGAGATCTGTGTAGCCGTCATCATCTTCATGTTTCTCGCCTAACATCATTTCGATGAAAGGGATCGACAGGTAGAACAGGCCCGCTGGATCTTCGGCGATACATTCTAGAATCGCAGTTTGCTTTTCTTCGCTATCTTGGATGCGAATTAAATAGGTCAAAAAATCAAAGGTATGCTGAATAAGTTCTTCGGCATTGTTTTTGATTTTTTCTTCCCAGTACAAAGGTTGCTGACAGACGATGTCGCGAATTTGTTCTGGGGTCATGAGTTCAGACATGATCGAAGGACAAGAGATATCATGGTGACTGTTGATTTGGGTCAGCGTGACGATATCCATGTGCTCGATGACTTCGACTAATTGCTCGTCGCTCATGGTATTTGCAATGATTTCAAAGCGTTTGCTCGCTTGTTTTGGCTCTACGTCCGCCAACTCTTTAATTTCGGCGACGGTAATCTCAATGAGACTAGTGTTCATTAGCGGTCCTCATCATCGTAGTGATCGTAGTAGCCATCTTCCTCTTCGCCTTCATCATCGTCGTCGTTATCTGAGGTGCCAACATAATCGTTGTCATCATCTTCATCGTCGTCGTGATGTTTTGCTGCTGGTGTTGCTTTACCTTGAGTTTCGAGTAAATACAGTACGGCGCAGCTTTCAATCAGTAAGGTTTCCGAGTAACCACGCACGGCTAACACTAAAGGTAAATCGGCATTGTTAAAGCCAATCGTGACTTTAAACTCATCCCACTCGGGTTGAGTAGCCGTGTTTATCCAATGTGCCCACTTGAGTTTGGCTTCGGCGGGAAACTTAATTCGACCGTAAAGCGCGACAGGCAGGTACTCAGGCACAGTATCGAGCATCTTAGGATCGGCTTCTAACACCTTTTTGATTTGGCTAGTAAATTGCTCTAGCGCTTTAGGTGTATCGGGATCGTCGTAGGACTCGATATTGTCGTAGGCATTATTTTTTAGCTCATTAATGCGTGAGATATTCAGTTTTTTGACCATTTGACACTACTCTAGAAAACGCTCAAGGATAAAATTGATCCCACAGCTCGCGCATGGCGCTAGCGGGATCGGTCACTATGACGTTATTGAAATCTTTGATAAACGCATTACGTCGCTTAGGATCGGACAACACATCATAAGCATTTTTAACGCGTTCAAGTTGTACGGCGGCTTGCTGCTTTTCCTCTTCCGAGGCGTCTAACAACTTGTCGGGATGATATTTGTTTGACAGCCGTCGATAGGCTTTTTTAATGTCGTCTTCTTTGGCACTGGGTTTTATACCAAGCACACTAAAGTGGTTAATCATACTTGTACCTGCAGGCGATGGGGCTGATATCGCGAGATAAAAAGGGTTTGACTCTGATTATCTTTAAATTCGTGGAATTATGATTAGTCAGCCGTGGATGATAGCAGAAATCCCCACTCAGCGGCAAACGCGCGAGCAGGAATTTGTGCTTTAGTGAAGGGTTAAAAATCCTTTAAACTTTAATCTGTTGTGGCGCATGGATTAAGTCTACCGCTATGCTGTTGAAATCCGGTTACCTAGCCAGATTGACAGCTAACTTAACCTTGTTTTAGGCGAGATAATGGCCCTCGATTAAGGGCAATATTTTAGCGCCGAACAGTGCCGAATCCTTCGCTAAATACACTCACACAGAGTTAACCCACACTCGGCTCGGCCACGTTAGGCTGAGCTAACGCCGTAACCGCTAAGTCAGACTCGACACTAAACGCAGGTTCATTCCAAGGGTGAGCATTTGTTTTTGTTCTCGCTGTAAATCTTTCATAAACAAGCTGATTTTCCGCTTATGGCTTGGTAGTACTAGCATGAGTCCATCGGGGATCACTTTAATATGATCTAAGGTCAGCGTCTTAGCGATACGGCCAAGATTGAGCAAGACAGCGAGCCTAAGCAAGCAGAGCAGGCGATTGAGTGTGAGCTTATGGTTGGGATCGAGTTCAGCGAGCATTAATTCGTTAGGCTTCTTTCTGTGATTGGTGATAAGCCGCGCTAAATCCAGCTGTAATGCTTCGCTAAACCCAGGTAAGTCACTGTTACTGATAATGTAACCGCCGTGTTTGTGCAGGGATTTTGAATTAATGTGTAATCCGATTTCATGTAAAGTCGCGCTATAGGCAAGCAAGCGCGCATGGGGCCTTAATTGCCATTCGTCGGCGACCTGTTCAAACAAGGCCATGGCAGTGTCGCGTACCTTAGCGGCGTGGGCCATATCGATATGATAAAGCTGGGCAATACTGTCGACGGTGCGGTGGCGAATATCCTGATATTGACCAATCTTTGCCAGTTCATAGAGTACGCCTTCACGCAGTGCGCCTGGGCTAAACTCAAGTTTTTGAATCGGTAAGCGCCTAAAAAAGCTGATTAAAATGGCCAGTCCGGCGGGCACTAAAGGAATGCGTTTATCATCGACATTGGCAAATTGAATTTGGCTAATATGACCACATTTGATCAACTTGATTTTGAGCTGTTTGAGTCGTGGCAGCGTGATGGTTTCATCGCCGTGCTCTTCTTGAATTGCTTCGCAGATGGCTTTCACTGTACCTGAACTACCCAAGGTGAGTTCCCAGCCGCCCACGAAATATTCCTTTGAGAGCGACGCGAACTGCTTATCGGCCGCACTTTGGGCATCGCGAAATGAGGCAGGGGTGATGAGCCCATCAATAAAGAAACGCTCATTAAAACTCACACAACCGCAGCGCAGGCTAGATAACTGAGTTGGGGTATTTTTCTGGCCGATCACCACTTCGGTAGAACCGCCACCGATATCGATGACTAAATTACTTTTTCCTAGCACTTGGCTTTGGGCAATACCGTTATAAATCAAACGCGCTTCTTCATGGCCCGAAATGACCTCCACCGGATAGGGCATGATGGCGAGCGCCGCCTCGATAAACTGATCGCGGTTTTTGGCGATTCTCAGAGTGTGGGTGGCGACTAATCTTACTTGCGCTTGGTCGAGATTGGAAAATCGTTGGTTAAAATCCCGTAGGCAATTGAGCCCACGTTCTATGGCGTCATTGTCGAGAATATTTTGCGCATTGAGTCCAGTGGCGAGCTGAACCTGTTGTTTTTCTTTATGTAAAATCTGCAAACTGCCATCTTGCTCGCGGGCGATGACCAGATGAAAACTGTTCGACCCCATATCGATGGCGACAAAGTGACGCGATTTAGAGTTTGCGAGTACATTGCTGGGCGTAACGTGTGACTGTGTGTGCGAATATGTGGTTACCAATCGGATTATCCTTAGGCAATCAAAGCGATATAAAGCCAGCGGTTAGCTGGCTTTGGCCCGTAACTCTGGTGTTATGTCAGGCTGAGTTTTCACTTCTCGCTCAGCGTCACCCTCATGGGTGGACATACGTAAGGCATTAAATTCTTGCAGTTGGCGCTTCTCATAATTAATCAGATATTGATAAATGGCAATTTGAGAACGCACTTTTCGTTTGTTACCGCGATTCCGATAAGGATTACTTTGTTCCTTGTTGATGACACGTGCTTTAGTGTTGTCATTGAATTGTAAGGATAAAATATCCATTATCATCTGTTTTAGGCGCAGATCATAAATCGGTACACTCACTTCAACGCGATTATCTATGTTGCGGCTCATCCAGTCGGCGGAGCAGATAAAGAGTTTGTTCTCTCCACCCGCGTGGAACAGCATCACCCGCGAGTGTTCGAGGAATCGGTCGACGATACTATAGACTTCGATGTTGTCGCTGATCCCCGGAATTTGCGGGATAAGCGAACACATGCCGCGAATAAGTAACTTGATTTTGACCCCAGCGGCTGAAGCCTCATAGAGTTTTTGGACCAAGGATTCATCGAGTAAGTTATTTAATTTTAAGGTAATCGCCGCCTTCATATGGCTCTGGGCATTAACGATTTCATTATCAATTAAGTGACTCAGTTTTTGTCTGGCATCGTAGGGCGACACGATTAAATGCTGGAAATTATCGCGGCGATACGGATGTTCAATCAAGTCAAATACTTGCTCTACTTCTCGGGCAATTTCTTGATTGGCGGTGAACAGCGACAAGTCAGTGTAGACCCGCGCCGTGCCTTCGTTAAAGTTGCCTGAGCCAACGTGACAATAGAGTTTGATTTCCCCTTGTTCTTCGCGGCCAATCAAGCACAACTTGGAATGTACTTTTAAGCTGGTGATACCGTGGTGAACTTTGACGCCCGCTTCGGCCAAGATGCGGGTCCATTCGATGTTGGATTGCTCATCGAATCTGGCCCTGAGTTCAATGACGGCGGTGACTTGTTTGCCGTTTTTCACTGCATCGATAAGCGATTGCATTACATGGGATTTTTTCGCCACTCGATATAAATTAATTCGAATAAAGCGCACCGCCGGATCGTAGGCCGCTTGGCGCACCATTTCGGTAAAGTGGGAAAACTTATGGTACGGATAATTGAGCATGATATCGCCCATCCGAATCGCATCGAAACTGTTGGCACTGCGGCCAAAACCTGCACTATTGAGCGCCGGTAGTTTTTCGTTTTCGAGGTAGTCGCGGCTCGGGTTGGGGAAGGCGATAAAGTCTTTAAAGCTGTGGTAACGCCCGCCTGGGATCAAACATTCGGTCGAGCTGATGTTCAGGTTTTCTTTGAGCATCACCAACATGTGTTCAGGCATTTCTTTGTCATACACTAAGCGTACAGGCTCGGCGGTAAGACGTTTTTTCAATCCCTTGGTCATTTTCTCAAGCTGGGTTTGTTCAAGCTCGTCAGTGATATCAAAATCGGCATCGCGGGTTAACTTCATCGAATACACTTCGATAGCATCGTACTCGAAGAAGGGACCAAAGAGTTCATCTACGCAGTGGCGAATAATATTATCTAATAAAATCAGATATTTTTTCGCTTTACTCTTTTCGGCTGGGAGTTCGATAAACCGCGGTACATTTTTAGTCGGCACTTCGACTAAGGCGTATTGGCGGCGAGCTTTAGTGAACAAACACACACACAAATAGGTGGCGTCGTCGTTGATTTGCTTGATCAGATCGCGATTATTATTGACCATAAGCGGCGCGATATGGCGTTTGAAATGGTCTCTAAAATGCTTTTTCAGCCAGTCGCTGTGGAACTCGCTTAATTGTTTCTCATTGATTAACAAAATATTACGACGTACAAGTTCGCGCATTAAATCCGTGTATATGCCATCGAACCTTTCTTGCAATGCCATCACTTTCGATTGGATCTTGGCCATTAAATGGCGGCTATTACTGCGACCTTCCTGCAGGGATGAGAGCAAAATGGAGCGTCTGACCGCAGCCACACGCACCCTAAAAAACTCATCCATGTTATTGGAAAATATCCCTAAAAAGCGCACTCGCTCCACTAAGGGAACATTGTGATCGCAGGCTTCTTGCAATACCCGCTCATTAAAAGACAACCAAGAGAGTTCTTTATCAATCGAAAGTTTATCGGTATTCGGGGACACTGCACAGCTCCTTTAAGCAAGCGTCATGGCGCAATATACAATAGCATTCATCCGCCGTTGTGCAATCAGATTTACTGCCGACAAGTGAAGGAATTTCAATGATAAATATTGCGTACACGCCAAAATCAGTCTGGGATTTATCTGGGATAAAGATACGAGGGAAATATGTCAACTTGATGACGAGTGTGACAGAAATATGACCTTATGATGATCATCTTGGATTGAGCTTAAATTCTGTTCGCGTTACTGCGATTTAAGTCTTGAGAAACTGTGCAAGCGCGGCTTCCTTGAGGATAAATCTGTCAGTGTTAACTCCTTGGGCATTATCGCAAACTATGTTATCTTGCTCGGCTTTTTTATCGCGGGAGTAAAAGGTATGTTTGTTGGATTTGATTATGGTAGTGCTAACTGCGCCGTAGGGATCATGCTGGGTGATGGTGTGCAGTTATTGGCGTTATCAGAGCAATCAGCTTATTTGCCTTCGACCTTATACGCGATGGACAGGGAACTGATCGCCGAGGCGGTTTATCGTGGTCTTCCTATTGAGTTAAAAGCCGATTACGCCAAAAAGCGCGCCGCACAATTGAGCCGTGCCCGTATGGTGCGCCATGAGTTAGATCTCGATGCCGATGTTCAGGCTGTATTTGTTGGCGAGCAGGCGGTGAGCGCGTATTTAGAGATGCCGGAGGAGGGATTCTATGTCCGTTCGCCAAAATCCTTTTTAGGCGCGACAGGGCTTAGACCCGAACAAGTGGCCCTGTTTGAAGATATTGTTACCCTGATGATGCAGCACATTAAAGTACGCGCCGAATCTGTGTTAGTTGAAAAAGACCTTGTGAAACAGGGTAGCACTGCGATGATCACCCATGCGATTATTGGTCGTCCGGTGAACTTTCAAGGCATAGGCGGTGAAGAGAGTAACCGTCAGGCCGAAGCCATTTTGACCTTAGCGGCAAAACGCGCGGGTTTTATCGACGTTGATTTTCTGTTCGAGCCGTTAGCGGCGGGGATGGATTATGAAGCGACCTTGACCGACAACAAAACGGTATTGGTCGTTGACGTAGGCGGCGGTACAACGGACTGCTCTGTGGTCAAAATGGGACCCGCCCATAAACAAAAAGCGGATCGCAGTGAAGATTTCCTCGGTCACAGCGGCCAGCGGATCGGCGGTAACGATCTTGATATCGCCCTTGCAATGAATGCCTTTATGCCGCACTTTGGTTTAGGCTCCTTGATGATCAATGGCAAACCTATGCCCAGTAAAACATTTTGGAATGCGGTCGCAGTGAATGATATTAGCGCTCAGCGAGAATTCAGTACCTTAAGTAGCCGTAAATTGATTGATGAATTGGTTAAAGAAGCCGAGCAGCCACAGTTACTGAAGCGATTGTTAAAGGTGCAACAGCAGCAGTTAAGCTATCAACTGGTTCGCCAAGCCGAGCGTGCGAAAATTGCACTGTCAGATACCGATAATACTGATGTTAATCTGGATTTTATCGAAGCGGCGCTGCACGCGGGTGTGAGTCGTGAATTGTTTGAAAATGCCATTGAGCCGTCGCTGACGAAAGTGGAAGCCCTGATGCACCAAGCGCTCACGCAAGCTGCGAAAACTTTGGCTGCAACAAATGTCGCGGTAAACCGCTCAGCAACAGAGGATTTATCCGCTGAAGCAGAGTGTAAACCCGATGTGATTTACGTGACGGGTGGTACGGCACGAAGCCCGGCGATTTATGCAAAAATTGCTGGCATTTATCCCGATATTCCGGTCGTGGTCGGCGATCACTTTGGCTCAGTGACAGCCGGATTAACCCGCTGGGCACAAAAGCTATTTGCAAAATGAATTAGCTTAGAATTTAAATATATAACAGGGAGTTATTATGTATCGAATTTTATTGTTAGGTATCTTCATCATACTTTCAGGTTGTGGTTCACTCGATAAGCAATCTATTTTAGTTAATGCTGGAGATACCAAGGAACAAGTGCTTAATATTATGGGGCCACCTGATGATCGTCAGTTCCAAGGAGAGAATGAGGCATGGCAATTTTGTAAAACTGGGGCTGGTTTTGGTTATCATGATTACCGTATTTTTTGGTTTTTCGATGGTAAAGTTACAGGTGTAAATTCCTATAAAAGTACTCGTCCAGGCGTTTCTTGTGTCACTGATATTAAACCCATTAACTGGGAAGATGCGCCAGATGTCACACTTGAAATCCGTAAGAGATAGTTTTGTTTTTTTATACTTTACTTAGTTCGTAATATTTAGGAAGTAATAATGAAAACTCTGTTGAAGTGTGCGTTTGCGGCCTCTGTAGGTCTATTGCTTGCGGGTTGTGGTGACGATGTGGGTAAGGTGAGCTTAGGGCTTTTTACCACTAAAGATGTAATTATTGATGCTAAAAACGATCCTAAAATACCTGGGGTGACTTGCCATATCAGTCGTATCGAAGCCAATTTAGACTTTGCCGATCCGTCCGATATGGGGATCAGTTGCCGTCAAACTGGGCCAATTACTGCGGCCGATCTGGCGAAGATAGACATGGGAAAACACGGCGAAGTGATTTTCACTGAATCCCTGAGTATTTTATTTAAGTCATTAAAAGTGCGTAGAATTTACGATGCGCAAAATCAGACTCTGTTGTATTTGTCCTATTCGACGAAAGAGACCAATGGCAGCCATAAACATGCGCTCTCAACAGTGCCGCTTTATGGCTCTGCGGCTTGGGTCGATCCTGCATTAAGCATTGGAACGAAAGCGAATTAATCACCCTAGAGTTTATGGTTTAGCGGTTTATTTGCTATAAGCATAATGATATTGCAGTAAACATTCGTATTTGTGTCAGTATCGATAAGAGAAGGGGCGGAATATTTATTCCGCCCCTTTTTATATTCTGCTAGCACTTAGCACATTAAATATCGTTATTTAGCTTTGGCCGCCAATACTGCGTTAAAGCGTTCAAACCCAGCACTGAGATCGGCGATTAAATCAGCGGGATTTTCTAAACCAATATGTAAACGGATCAAAGGTTTGCTCGCATCCCATTGAGTCGCTGAGCGGATTTTTTCAATACCGAAAATGCCGAGGATTAAACTCTCGTAGCCGCCCCAAGAAAAGCCCATCTTAAAGTGACTCATATTTTCAACCAGTGCGGTGACGGCATCGGCATCGCCCTGTTTTAAGATAAAGGAGAACAAGCCGTTGGAGGCACTAAAGTCGCGTTTAAAGAATTCGTGCCCAGGGCATGTATCGAACGCGGGGTGACGCAGATGATCGACTTCTGGCCGGGTTTTCAACCAGTTGGCCACTTGCAGGGCATTTTTTTCATGTTGCGCCATACGCACGCCTAAGGTACGTAGGCCGCGGGCAGCAAGGTACACATCATCAGGGGAGGTAGTTTGTCCCATCAAATAACTGTGTTCACGTAATTGTGGCCAGTATTTTTCGTTGGCCGTGGCCGTGCCTATCATCACATCCGAGTGACCGACGATGTATTTGGTCGCCGCTTGAATCGAAATATCCACACCCATTTCAAAGGGTTTGCTATTGATGGGTGAAGCCCAAGTGTTGTCCAGCATAGTAATCAGCCCATGTTCGTGGGCGATGCAGCACAAGGTCGGCACATCTTGCACTTCCATGGTGATAGAGCCTGGAGACTCTAAAAACAACACTTTAGTATTGGGGCGAATAAGGTCGCGAATGCCCTCGCCAATCAGCGGATTGTAGTAAGTGGTTTCGATACCAAAACCGCCGAGAATATGGGTACATAGATCCCGCGTCGGCTCATACACGCTATCGACCATCAACAGGTGATCGCCGGCTTTTAAAAATGACAATAACGCCGCACTGATCGCCGCCGCGCCAGAGGGATACAGCGCTGTACCGACGCCGCCTTCTAATTCAGCAATCGCCGCTTGAAACGAAAAATGGGTCGGGGTGCCACGGCGGCCATAAAACATCTCGCCGTTGGTTTTATTTTTCGCGGCGTGGCGCATTTCCTCCATCGTTTCGAAGACGATAGTCGAAGCTCGAAAAACGGGCGGATTGATCACGCCTTTGGTCCATTTTTTGTCTCGACCTAAGCTGACGATTTGGGTGGCTTGATGATGTTTATCTGTCATTGGATCATTACCTTGGCATTTAGGTTGAACGAATAGGTTGAACAATGTTGGAGAAGAACCATTGGAGATATCTAATCTATTGTTATGGCGGTCATCTTAGCATCTGCGCGCAGAAATGACAGGAGGCGCGATGATGAGTTTGACTCATGTTATTGGCTTCCTGTACCTTCGGTCTTTAGATTATGAAGCAGAGCTCAAAGGCAACGTGACTATTAATTTAAAGGCAGCGTGACTTTAGCTCAAAGGCTGCGTGATTCTTAGCTTAATGGCAAGGTTACTAGGATATCGACGCCATTATGCTCACTGCGATTACGGGCAAGGATTTGTCCTTGGTGGAACTCGGCGACCAATCGCGCGATATACAGACCTAAGCCTAGGTGGGGTTTATCTTGGGCTTGATTAATCCGCACCGACACCATGGAATCGAAAATCTGCTCCGACATATCAATGGGCAGTTCAGGCCCTAAGTTACTGATAAGCAGAGTTGCTTGTTTACCCACTTGGGTGAGCGTGACTTCGATAGCACTGTCTTTATGGCAAAACTCAATGGCGTTGGCGATAAGTTTGTCCATTAACTGGGCGATATATTCTGGCACACCTTGCATCATCAGTGGTTGCTCGGGCACTTTCACACTAAAGCCTTGTTCTGGATAGGTCATTTGATAACCTTGCATACAACCGCTGACCACTTGAGAGAGTGGGAACTTAGTGATATCGGCCTGCGTTAAACTCTGCTCTAAGCGTGTTGCCTCGCTCATGTTGTTTAAAATCATGCTTAAGCGGCTGACACCTTCTTGGGCGCGGTCGACATATTTTTGCGTGTCTTTATCTAAGGTCTGCAGGTTTAAATGCTCAAGGGATGAACGCACCACAGCCACGGGCGTACGTAACTCATGGGACAGGCGCGACGACATGTTTTCTAGATAGTGAGTGTACTGACCCAGTCGCCCCACAATGCTAGAGAAGCTACGGGACAGATCGCCAATTTCATCCCGAGCCTTCGACGGTTTGAGGTGATTACGCACACGGCCTTGGCTGTCGATGGCATTTTCGGCTTCATCGCGCAATTTACGGATGCGGTTAGAAATACTCGAGGCGAAGAAGAACAGCGCCAAGGTGCCCATACTCATTATGGTCAAAATCACGTTAAAGAGCTTTTCTAGCGCTCGGTTGCGTAGGGTTCGAATTCCGTGGGTGGTTTCTTCGGCGACGACGGCCCCCATCACATTGTTATCAATCCAAATGGGGCTCGCAGCGGCGAGTACCACAGCTTTGTTGTCTGGGGTTAACCGCCAAGTCGAACTTTGCTGACCCGCGAGGGCTTTTTGGATATGACTGCCGTCAAGCTCGGTGGAATCTTGTAAGGAATCAATAAAGTCTTTGGGCGGTTTTGTGAGAATTTTATAGTACAGCGGATGCAGATAATCACGCTTGAAGGTATCCCACAGCGCGGTGCTCTTTTCATCTTCTAAGGTGCGGGTCCATACACTGTCATTAGCGCGAATGTCACCGGATTTTGCCAGTACGCGACCGTGTTTATCGACCACCCAAATACGTGAGCTATAGTGGCTCATGCCTTTGATAATACTTTCAATTTCCGGTGATGGTACCAGCACAGTGCCGAGATTGTCGACCGTATCTAAGGCCGAGGTGCCGACAACTGCAGCCACATCACGGTATTTGCTGTCGTTGACATCGGCAATGGCAAATCCGAGTTTGCTGCCGACCATGTCTAAGGGAATACGCAGCTCGACATTGTAGCCCACATCGGTCGTCGCCCATTGTCCTTGGATACGCACCTCTGGTGTGACGGGCACAGTTTGCTTAGGATTAGCGGGTAATTCGAAGGCGCTGATCCAGCCGGGTTGAGTCGTGGCAACGATATAGCGTTTGAATTTATTGTCGGGCGCGAGTGTCGCAATCGAGAGATGATCGTTTCTATCGACACTAAGGGCATTTTTACCCCGCAGTACCACTGTTGGATCAATGACTTGAAAAAAAGCATACAGATAACCATCGTATTGGCCGACCATGTGGGTAAAGCTTAAGGTCAGGGGGGCGTTCGGATCGGCACGCATAATTTGGTGTGCCTCACCGTATTGGATAAATCTGTGCTGATATTCCTGCCATTCGTTGAGTTTGCCGTCGAGTAGAATCGCCCCTGCCAGTGGATAGGCGTATAGATCGCGGCTTTTTTCTACTTGCTTTAAAAAACTCGCTTGCCCATCGAACAATTTCGGCCGCTCGTGCAGCGCGGTGGCTAGTGCTTGAGTGGTGCCTTCTAAGGTGCGTTCTTGGCCGTGGCGAAGATACTTTTCCATTTCCCACACATATTGGTACCCCAACCAAGGTAGGCAGAGCAAGAATAGGCTAAGGCCGATGACTTTAGTGCGTAGACCAAAGGGGAAACGTGTCATAAGTTAGGGATCAGCATTAATGGGTTTAAAAGTTCATTCATCCAAGATTATCTGGTTCAACACCGCGCGCTTAAAGGTTGGTTAAGCCATAGATCAGGCCAAGCTGTCCCAGCGATAACCCATACCATAGACAGTATCAATACAATCAAACTCTGGCGCGGTAGCGATAAACTTTTTTCGAATGCGTTTCACATGGGAGGTGATAGTGCTGTCATCGACAAAGATTTTAGCCTCTTGCATTAATTCATGGCGACTGCGTACATGGCCTGGATGTTTGGCTAACGCATGCACCATCCAAAATTCGGTCACGGTAAGCTCGATTGGTAACTGGTTCCAATAGACTTGCATGCGGTTGGCATCAATGGTCAGTGGGCCACGTTCGAGCAGATTTTCCTGCGCCGTTTGGCTGGCCGCAAGTTCAGATCGTCGAAACAATGCGGCTAAGCGTGCGGTTAAATGGGGAAAACTCACTTCTTTACTCAAGTAATCATCGGCGCCTAAACGCAGGCCACACACAGTATCAAAGTCACTGTCACGGGCGGTTAAAAAGATGATCGGCAGTGTGCTCGACATGGCGCGCAATGACTGACATAGCATAAAGCCGCCGTCAATTTCATTACCTAAGCCGATGTCGATAATGGCTAAATCCGGTAAACGGGTATTAAAGGCTAGCATGGCCGATGGTCTGTCGGCGTAGGTTTGCACGCTGTAACCGTGTTGTTGCAGCACGTCCTTGTAATTCTCGCGAATGGCCGCTTCATCTTCCACTATGGCGATACGCTTCATAGAGCCGTATTCCTATTGACTTGGGGGAGTAAGTTTTCGTGACTATACAGGATTTTACCCGAGAAAAAAGGCCACAAATGCAATTGCCATTTTGTTGCCACAATTGATAGTTGTATTGCCATTTTCCATCCCTGCTCATGCCATTCCACTTGTGTTTAATAGCCCCATTCAGTTTTGTACCCGTTTGACCTGATGTGGTGTTGAGTGGATTGCTTCAGGTACGAGTCCAAGCTCAGCTAATAATCAAAAAGGAATGAGATGATGAAAAAGACACTAATTAATCTATTGGTTTTGAGTTTATTAAGCGCACCTATAGCCAGTGTGTCGGCGCGGGTTTCACTGCAAAACCAAGTGATAGGACAAGACCTCACCCTAGAAAATGATGCCTATGCTAGCGGTATCGCGATGGATGACGAATACGCAAGCGAGGACGAACAACCGGAAGCCCTTATTGGCCTCGGTGGTGGAGCCTTAGTGGGGGCGTTAGTCGGTGGTCCAGTGGGGGCTATTATTGGAGCGTTCACTGGCACCTTAATTGGCAAATCAGTCAGCGATACAGACACACTGCACGTTCAGCAAAGACAGATCCATTTGCAAGAGTCCCAGTTATCCGAGTGGAGTGTAAAACAGCAAGCCGCCGAAAAACGGGCGAGCGAATATACCAAGGCGCAGCAAGAGCTTGATGAGTTGCTATCCGCGCAACGTCAATTGCTCAGTGAACTTGCCTTGGGGCTTAGCGTACAGTTTCGTACCGGTTCCTCTGAGGTTGAATCGCATTTTTTGCCCCAATTAGATGATGTGGCTGAGGTGATGAATTTGTCACCAGAACTCAATCTTGAGCTGAAGGGCTATGCCGACCGCCGTGGTGATGAGAGTTACAACCAAGCCCTTTCTGAGCAGCGTCTACTGGAGGTGCGTGGCTACCTGATTAAGCAAGGCGTCACTGCCGAGCGTATGACCACTCAAGCCTTTGGCGCTTTATCGCCTTTGCAAGCCGACCAAGACCGAGAATCGGATGTGTTCGACCGCCGCGTGACATTAACACTACAGCCTCATTTGGCCTTGACTGCAAGTCATGCTGCTGACTAGCGGTCAATTTAAGCAGTCCATTTTATGTCGTTCATATTAACGACAACCAACATCAGTTCATATTTGTTAATAGAGGAAGCCTTTGTGATGATCACAGGGAAAAGGGTAAAAGAAGTGAGTGAAGCGGTAGCGGTATTGCTGATCAGTGCCGCCGTGTGTTGGGGTTTGCCCTTTGTGGCATTGGCTTCGCCGAATAGTACCGGCACATTATCTGCGCCACAGAATATGGCTTCGGCATTGGTCGGGCAAAATAGTGCTCACAGTACGGCAGAATCACACATCATTAATTACGATGATATTACGCAGGGGCTGTTGCTTTATCGCCAGCCGAGCGGTGCTTGGGTGCCATCTTTGCCGCTCGATACACAAGTGTCGATGCAAGTCTCTGGCTTAAGTAATCGCGTGAGCGTGAAACAGGTTTTTCGCAACAACACTGAATTTGTGTTGAATGGGCAATATTTGTTCCCACTGCCCAATGAGGCTGCGGTGGATTCGTTGCGATTACATATAGGCCAGAGAGTGATCGAAGGGCAAATTCATCCTAAGGCCGATGCCAAGCAGATTTTTGAGCAAGCGAAAGCTGAAGGCAAACGTGCCAGCTTAGTGAGCCAAGAGCGGCCTAATATGTTTACGACCGAAGTCGCAAACCTAGCACCTCAAGAGGAGCTGATTGTAGAAATCAACTATCAGGAGACCATTAAATATGAAGATGGTTTGTTTAGTTTACGTTTTCCGCTGGTGGTCGCGCCCCGTTATATTCCGGGATTAACATCGGATTCAAGTGTAAGCGATTCACATGATCCTATGGCACAGGTGCGCCAATCAAGCCGAGTGACAAGTTCGCAGGTGTTTGATGCTGACCGGATTGTGGCACCAGTGCGGGACGGCGCCAGTGGACGCGATCCTGTGCTGAAGGCAGACATTCAAGTCTTACTTGCAAAGGGGGTTGATAA
The DNA here is from genome assembly GCF_025654465.1 of Shewanella sp. SM101. Classification (NCBI taxonomy): domain Bacteria; kingdom Pseudomonadati; phylum Pseudomonadota; class Gammaproteobacteria; order Alteromonadales; family Shewanellaceae; genus Shewanella; species Shewanella sp. SM101. The sequence goes on along the minus strand of NZ_JAKKRH010000008.1, from coordinate 120,527 downwards.
AGCGTCCATTGAGAGTCCTTACCATGACATCAAACTCAAGCAAGACAACAGCGGCGCGGTCGATGTATCGCTGGCGCAACGTGTGCCCGCTAATCGTGACTTTGTGCTGCAATGGCGAGTACAGCAGGGCACGAGCCCAATGGCTTGGGTGTTTAATCAGCAAGGTAAAACCCATAAGCTCGATGGCGAAAATCTGTCTCAGGATACACTTGAGACAAATAAAATCAGCGGCGTAAATGATGATAATTACAGTCTCGTCATGGTGTTGCCTCCTAAGGTTGAAAAGAGTACTCAGCCGAGTTTGCCCCGTGAATTAATTTTAGTGATTGATACTTCGGGCTCTATGGCGGGGGATTCTATCGTTCAAGCTAAAAATGCACTGTTATACGCGTTAAAAGGACTAAAGCCGGAGGACAGTTTTAACATTATCGAATTTAACTCCAGTTTGTCTCAGTTCTCTGCAATGCCATTACCGGCGACCTCGTCGAATTTGTCACGGGCCCGTCAATTTGTGAGCCGTTTACAGGCCGATGGTGGCACTGAAATGGCGTTAGCACTGGACGCTGCCTTGCCAAAATCCTTGGGCAGTGTATCGCTTGATGCAACGCAGCCTTTGCGCCAAGTGATCTTTATGACCGACGGCTCTGTGGGCAATGAACAAGCGTTATTTGATTTGATCCGCTATCAAATTGGTGAGAGTCGCCTATTTACTGTCGGCATAGGTTCGGCGCCTAATTCTCACTTTATGCAAAGGGCGGCTGAACTCGGTCGTGGCACTTTTACCTATATTGGCAAAGTGGATGAGGTCGATGAGAAGATCAGCGCCTTACTCAGCAAAATTCAATATCCGGTGTTAACCGATATTCAAGTGCGTTTTGATGATGGCAGTGTGCCCGATTACTGGCCATCACCGATTGCTGATCTGTACCGCGGTGAGCCAGTGCTCGTGAGTTTAAAGCGCAGCGCCCGTGAGCCACAGGAGTTAGTGATTTCAGGACGCCAAGGGCATCAAAACTGGCAACAGTCGCTCTCGCTGCAGGACAACTCCGCAGGATTGATGACCCATCAAGGTGCGGGTTTAGATTTGCTGTGGGCGCGTAAACAGATTGGTGCATTGGAGTTGAGTAAAAATGGTGCGAATGATGACAAGGTCAAACAGCAAGTGACGGCCTTATCAATGAATTATCACTTAGTCAGCGCCTATACCAGCTTAGTGGCGGTGGACTTAACCCCAATTGATTCAACTGCAATGAGCCGTGATGCCGTGGTTCGTCAGCACTTGCCCTTAGGTTGGCAACCTTTTGGTGCCTTGCCGCAAACCGCGACGTCAAGCCGTTTGGATATGTTATTAGGTGCGCTGACCTTGCTACTCGCTTTGATTCTTACAGGATCGATTCTTCGACAAAGACGTGAAGAGAAGGCGGCCTTGGTGGCACTTACCAGTGAACGATGAGTTAAGCGCGATGAGCAAAAGCAGAACACAGCGATTTTTAGTGGTGGGATTATTTTTAATTGGCGCAACATTGTTAGGAAAGGGACTCTATATGCAAGCTAAAGCACACTTTGCCCAGTATTTGATTGAACAGGCGTGGACTAAAACCTTGGCTGATGGCCAATCCCATAAACCTTGGTCATGGGCGGATACCTATCCCGTGGCAAAGCTGTCTATTCATCGTGAGCAAGTGGCGGCGAACAACAATATTGAAGCAGAGCTTAATGACAGTTTATATGTTCTTGCGGGGGCTTCTGGGCGAAATTTGGCCTTTGGTCCGAGTCTGGTGTTGTCCAGTGCGCCAGCGGGGCAAAAAGGCAATACTGTGATTGCCGGCCACAGGGACACGCATTTTGCGATACTTAATGGCATGGCGGTGGGGCGTCGATTATCGTTACAAACGCTTAAAGGCAATCACATTATTTATGAAGTGGTGGCGACTCAGGTCGTACATGAAACCGAAACTCAATTTATGGCGCCATCCGATGATAATCGCTTAACGTTAATTACGTGTTATCCCTTCGATTCACTTCAAGGTGGTGCTGAACTGCGGTTTGTGGTGCAGGCGATACCCGTCGAAAATGAGTCGATGGAAACACACGGTACGAATGTATCTGTTTCAATAGGGAGTGGCGTGCAAGGGAATATTGGAACTGTTTCTCGCAGTTTCAAACATTAATCTGAAATCTAATTTAAATCCTTCATGTAGCTTTCAAAAAAATGCTCCTTTGTTAATCATCTTAGCCTGAAGCTGAATTATCGGCTTCAGGCTAAGTTATAACCATCAGTTACTGATAGGCAGCACACGATTTCGTCCTAAGCGTTTGGCTTCATAAAGTAATTTGTCTGCCGCTTCAATCAATTGCATACCCGTTTGTTTTTCTTGCCATTGGGCGACGCCAAAGGAAGCACTGATATTATTGATGCGTTCGTCTTTGCGTCTGTCTTTTAAACTGAGTTTTTCGAGTCCACGGCGCATAGCTTCGGCCAGTTGCCTTGCGATACGTAGCTGACTTTTAGGGACAATAATCGCAAATTCTTCACCGCCAAACCGATACAGTTTCGTGCCATCGCGGCAGGATTCCTGTAGCCGTTTCGCCACGGCGCGTAACACTTGGTCGCCGAGCTGGTGGCCATAGGTGTCGTTAAACACTTTAAAATGGTCGATATCGGCCAAGATCACACAAGTGCCTAAGGGGGCTTGGGCTATCATTCCTGCAAAATCAGTGTCAAAGGCGCGGCGATTAAAGCAGCCCGTCAGTGCATCGTAGAGAACGTCTTTTTCTGTTTGTTCAAGTTTTTTCTTTAGTGCGTCTATTTCGGTTTGAGCCTTCTGCAGCTGACCGGTAAAGAACTCTGTGCTCGAGCGAATATTGTCCGACTCTTTCACTAAGCTGCGGACCAGATCGAGTACTTGCTCAACACTAAAGCCCTCGTCTTCGATGCGGTTGAGCTTTTCAAAATTACTTTCGATACGTGACTGGAAGTCATTGGCATCTAGATTGGTATCTTTGAGTGATTGGGAAAGCTCTGTCACCATAGCATCCAGATTTTGGCGCATTTCTCTGACATCAAGTTCAACTGGGTCGGCAACATATTGGCGATACAAGATTTCGCTACTGACTGGAGGGCAAGTGTTGTATTGGGCAATAACAGTATCGAGTTGTTGATTTAATTCGGGATTTTGTTCACCAACATAAGTGTACCAAAGCGCATAGTTAACGGGTGTGGTCGGAATTTTATGTTTGAGCATCAGAGGCACTGCTTTTTTGAGGTTCAGTGCAGCGGCTTGTAATAACTCTAGCGACATATTGTTACCTTACTCAATGAAAATATACGGATATTTTAAAGTTTCGCTATTTTTTATTCTGTTACAGTCAGGTTTAGGTCAACGACAAGAATATCGGTCAGATGGAGACATGATTACCGTTTACTCTTGGATGCAGCGACTCCGTTTGCGCTAAGACTTCCATCATAAATTAAAGATGATATGGTAAAGTCTATCCTTAAAACCAAATAATGATAATAACTTGGGAGAAAGTTGTGAAAAATTTAATCATAACCACAAGTCTGTTGGCCACTATCTCATTACCTGTCTTTGCTGAAACGGCATTTGTGAAAAGTCTCGATCTCGTGCAATACCGAACCGATGTGAAAACCTTAGCGAGCGATGCTTTTGGGGGACGCGCGCCCTTATCTGAAGGTGAGACGTTAACTTTAGACTATTTAGTGACAGCATTTAAAGATATGGGTCTCAAACCCGGATTTGGCGATAGCTATTTACAGGCGGTTCCTTTGGCGCAAATTAGTGCCGATCAAAACATGCAGCTTGATATCGGCGGACTTAAATTTGCTAATGGCAGTGAATTTACCGCGAGAACCCAAAGAATCGCCGACACCGTGAGCCTGAATAAAAGCGATGTGGTATTTGTTGGCTATGGTATCAATGCACCCGAATATGGCTGGAATGATTATCAAGGGTTAGATGTAAAAGGCAAAACGGTCATCGTACTCGTGAATGACCCCGGCTTTGCGACCCAAGATCCAACAATATTTAAAGGCAATGCTATGACCTATTATGGTCGCTGGACTTATAAATATGAGGAAGCGGCGCGTCAAGGCGCTGAGGCCGTGTTTATTGTCCATGAAACCGCACCAGCCGCCTATGGCTGGGGAGTGGTACAAAACTCCAACACGGGCACTAAGTTTACTCTGGTCGATGCCAATAATAACCAAGGTCAAGTGGGCGTGATGGGCTGGGTTCAGCACGAGGCCGCACAAAAAATCTTTGCCAAAGCGGGATTGGATTTTGATACCTTAAAACGGCAAGCGGCCAAGCCAAACTTTAATGCGATCCCACTTAAGTTGAGCGCGCAGCTCACGTTAAACAATAAAATTGAACGCGCCGAGTCCCATAACGTCGCGGCTTTACTGCCCGGTAAAACGCGCCCCGACGAAGTGGTGATGATGCATGCCCATTGGGATCACCTTGGCACTGTGATTGAAGACGGTAAGTCAGAGATTTTAAACGGTGCGGTCGATAATGCCAGCGGTGTGGCGGGGGTTTTAGCGTTAGCGCGTTACTTCAAACAGCAAGCTAGCACGGCACCACTGGATCGCTCGGTGCTCTTCAGTGCCTTTACTGCAGAAGAAACGGGTCTGATTGGTGCACAGCATTTTGCTCAGCATCCCAGTGTGCCAACCAAAAATATCGTCGCCTTTTTAAATATCGATGGCATGAATGTAAATAAAGGCGTGGATTACATTTTGCGCTATGGGGAAGGGGTATCTGAGTTGGAGCAATACTTAGATAAAGCTGCCAAAGCCCAAGACCGTTCGGTAAAAGCGGATCCAAGACCACAGAATGGATTGATGTTTAGATCAGACCATTTTGCGCTGGCCCAGCAAGGTGTACCAGGATTGTTATTTATGAGTCTTGGGGATACAGATCCTGACTATATTGCGCATAAATATCACCAAGGAGCCGATGATTATGATCCAAATTGGACGTTGGAGGGCGTGAGTCAAGACCTAGACTTGATCGCCAGTATGATAACCACTTTAGCGAATGGTTCAGATTGGCCCCATTGGCTTGAATCATCAGACTTTAAAGCCAAACGTGAGCAGGATGGCCGTAAATAGGTTTAATGGGTTGGATCATGAGGGCGTCCAGTAGGCGCCCTTATTTTTTAGCACTAATTTGGGCTAGGGTTCGGGCAACTGTTTGAGCGAGAGGGGTGTTTAATACAATATGGGAAGAAATTTTTATAGAATTAAAAGGAATAGCTGATAGAAAGCATAGGGCCAATAAAATTGTAATAGATGTTGTAATCGGCGATTTGAGTATCTTTATTCGGCGAATTTTGGGCGATATCAACGTCAACTTTATAGTAGTTATAGGCCACGCTCATACGCCAGTTTGGGGTGATTTGTGCATTAACCCCCACTTTAATATCAACCAGTTCGCCTTTGACATCATTGAGTTTGATGTAAAAATACTGTGCATGGCTGGTGATTTGCCAACCAGGAACAAATTCATACTGACCATATATGCCAATGTCGGGCAGTGGCGCAGTGACATTTTCGTCAACAATGCGCGGAATTGCTTGGCTACCGCAGACATTATTGAGTAATTCCGATGAAGCGCAAACACCAATCACCCCTTCAAAACCTGTCTTGATAAACATAGTATGTAAACCAAGTGATAGACCGACATCATAGTTACTGCCTTGAAATACATCATAGCCATAGCCGAAGCGCAGTACATCAATGTTTAAGGTTGAATTTAGATTACCGCCTGCTTTGATATCGTAAATGGTGTCGTTAATCTCGAGCTGGAAGGGTTTCGTTAAGGCTTGGGTTTCGGCGTTACGATGAAGCTGTTTCCAGTCTAGGTAGATATTGTGCCGTTCGTTAAAGTGATAATTTAACTCGATAAAGGGTAAAAATTCGTTTTCTGCAAGTTGTAGATCGGACTCATAATCTAAAGTGAAATTATTACCCGAAATAGGGTTAGTGACTTCCATATTGGTGTCTGATTGCGAATAAAAGCCGCCCAACTGAATAGTAAAATCATCGGCTTGCACTTGAGTGCTGAGCAGTGACGCTATGATTAGGGGTAATAGGCGTATCGACATGTTAAGGAGTGACTCCTGCATTATTCTTATTATGTTTAGCGATAAGGTCAGAATTTAGTGCCATAAAAAAACAACATTTGGAGTTTAACAGCAAATTTTTCAATGTGAACAAAATGTTTTAAAAAATGCAAAAAATTGTGATTCAAAACAAAAGTAGGGTTGGTTCTCGTGAGGTTGAATGAAATTTGAGTGAGCGATCACATCAATTGTGGATTGAAAGACTAAGGGCAAGTGTTTCCTTCCTGAACGGCTTTAGGATTGTTGCGTTGTTGATGGGGCGAGATACAAATGGATATAGACACAAACATGGTGGAGAATCATCGATATTGAGAATATCTAGCGGTACGATCCCGCTAGATATTGATATGTCCTAGTACTTCTATTTCGTCTCGATAGAGGACGATAGAGGTGACGGGGTAGAAGTCTCAGCCTCTACGCTATCAGCCACGATTTTTGGGCTACTTGGTTCATCTTTATTAAACATGCCTAAACGGATGCGAATAAAATGCAAAATTTGCGCGGCAATATCCACATTCAAACAGGACTCTAAGCCCTCAAACCCTGGAGATGAGTTAGCCTCACAAATTTTGTAATGGCCGTTATCAAACAATAAATCGATACCTGCAACATCAAGATCGAGAATATTGGCTGTTTGGGTGGCGAGCCATTCAATTTCAGGAGTGATCTGAAATGGACGCGCTGAACCACCGGCACTGACATTGGCTTTGAAGCTGTCTTCTTGACCACGCCTTTCATAGCAACCCGCCACACGACCACCAATAGTGAATACGCGTAGATCGCGCCCATGACTGTTAGCGATAAACTCTTGCAGAATGATGTTAGCGTTTTTATTGGTCGCTTCAATCAACTGCATTAAATCGTCAAATTCACGCGCCTTATGGGATAAAAACACACCACTGCCCTGTGAGCCAGAAAGTGTTTTTATCACCACAGGAAAACCGAGATGGCGTTCTACGAGGGCGATATCGACGGGGAATTTAACCAACATGGTTTTAGGCGTAGGCAGATTTTTCTCGGCCAACAATTGTTGGGAGAATAACTTGTCTTTAACGATTTCAATGGCTTTAGATGGATTGAGGCAATATACCCCTAATCTTTCTAAGTGACGAATAATGGCTAAAGCAAAGTAGGTCGTGCCTGAGCCCATTCGTGGAATGATAAAATCGGGCAGCTCGACGGCTTGCCCATTCAATAAAATACTCTTGTTATCTTCTCTGGTGACAGTCAGATCAAATTCATCAGGTGCGTAAACTTCCAACTCTATGTTATCGGCTTTTGCTGCCGCCAGTAGACGCTCAATTTCATACCATTCAGGTTTTAGCTGAGTCGCGGTTTCTTTATATAAAATCCAACCACGCATTTAGTAGCAAACCTTAATCTTCATTCTTTATCCTCGGGTTCAGGTTCATCCTGAACATCATCTTCAATATCAAATACAGCCTCAGCCTCTATTTCTATCTCGGGCTTGGTTGCAGGCAAATGCACTGTACCAACCACGGCATAAAAGGGTTTCCCCATGGCGAGCCTGCGATACTTTACCCAGATCTGCTCTAACAAGCTACTGGGGGCGATATTTCCTTTGGCGACTTCCACAAATTGGGCTTCATCAGAGGTGCAAGGCAGCGTTTTCCCTTCCGCTAAATTCTTCATCGCATGACCATGCAATTCAAGGAGTTCAGCTTCTTTATTGGTAAAATCGCCGCTTCGTTTAAAGCCTTTGGGGAAATTAGCGTCGTCGTAGAAACGTTTTTGAGAGACAAAACTGGCAGCAACTGAGCCGTTAAACGTCTCAGAACCCTTGTTAGCGTTAAAAAAAGACTGTTCAGACATGGCAGATACCCTCTAGTTTTTGATATACAAAGATTTGCAACTGGAGTATTGGCTAGTATTATTGATTTATAAATCAAAAAAATTTGCCTATGTTGGTCAAGAATTTTTATGGATACCGATTTACTAAAAACCTTTCTCGAAGTCTCCCGTACTCGCCATTTTGGTAAAGCGGCTGAGAATCTTTATCTCACCCGAAGCGCTGTGAGCTTTAGGGTGAAACAGCTTGAGAGCATTTTGGGTGTCGCCTTATTTGAACGGCAACGTAATAATATTCAGCCCACGCCAGCAGGCGAACGTATGCTTGGTCATGCCGAAGCGGTGTTAACAGCATGGGAGCGGGCTAAGCAAGATGTTTCCCTCAGCCAGTTACAGACAACGCAGCTTGCCATTGGTGCAGGGCCGAATATTTGGGACGCTTACTTGCAAGGTTATTTACAGGGACTGCATGTCGGTTTACCTGGCGTGGCGTTGCGCACCGAAGTGCTACCCGCGAATGCAATGACGCGTCAGCTAATGGACCGTACCCTAGATATTGCGATTTCATTCGATCCGCCAAAGCTTGATCAATTTGAGATAGTGCAACTGGGGCAAATTAATTTGTTATTGGTGTCGAGCTTAAAAGGTCAAACGGTAAAAGCGGTTGTGCCGGGGCAATATGTAAAAGTCGATTGGGGTACCGCGTTCAATATTGTTCACGCGCAGGAATATGCCTCGCTGCCAGTGCCAACGCTGCACACGAGTTCAGCACGTATTGCGTTAGATTTCATCTTGAATAATGGCGGCTGCGCATTTTTACCTGAGCATCTAGTGCAACATGCATTGCGCGGCGGCGAATTGCATCTCGTCAGCGGCGCGAATGCCATTTCACGAAATGTGTATCTTGCGTATTGGGCAGAGAATGACCGCTTAGCCCAGATCAAACAAGCCATTGACTTTTTAAGGGACGATGGCTCAATGATTGCTCATGCGACAGTTTAGAAACTAAGAATTAAAGCACTAGCGGCGTTAATACAACCAGCCAAGTTAATCCACAAAGCGCAAGACTCATAAAGACGGCAGCCGAGGCAATGTCCTTGGCTTGGCCACTTAACGGGTGTATTTCACTGCCGACACGGTCAACCACAGCTTCAATTGCCGAGTTTAATAGCTCAACAATCAACACGATAAACAACGTGAAAATCAGCATAAGGCGTTCAATAGTGCTGATATCAACCCATAAGGCTACGGGTAACATGACTATCGTCAAGATTAATTCCTGTCTGAAGGCGGCTTCGTGGATCCAAGCGGCCTTTAGGCCCTTCATCGAAAATCCCGTCGCTCTGAATATGCGCTTAATACCGTGATTATTGGCTGGTTTCATAGTGTTTCCAATTGACGTTAGCGACAAAGCGCTGAGGTTCTGCTCATTCAAAACAGGGGGGAATAAACCCTACTGTTGTCTTTGTTAACATTTGACTGAGTCATAAATTTGGCCGCAGTATAGCCTGAGATGAAAAGTGCATAAACAATTAACTGAGCAAATTTGATCATCAACATTCGTTGTTAACTTAGGGAGTTAGTGAATTTTGCGGTTATTTTAGTGCAACTTTAGCCGTGCGGCCTAAGCTTGATGAAGGATATATTGCAGCGTGGGCAAGGGAATGACTCATACAAACCCGTTACGAAATTTAACATTTAATCATTTCATCCGTTTTAGTGTTTTAAAGCTCAGCTTGCTCATACTTTGCGGTTTAACTCTTTCGGTTAACGCACAAACCTCACCACCTGCCATACAACTTGCTACCGAGTTTGATGCGACTCGAAATTCGCAAGATATTAATATTCAAAATTTTTTGATTAGTGAGAAACTCGACGGGGTTCGAGGTTACTGGAATGGTAAGGAATTATTCACTCGGCAGGGAAATGCCATCGCCACACCCATTTGGTTTACTGCGAATTTTCCGAATTATCCTCTCGATGGTGAATTATGGCTTGGGCGAGGTCAGTTTGAAGCGATGTCCAGCCTTGTTCGACAAACTTCGGCTAAGGATGATGATTGGCGCAAAGTGCGATTTATGGTGTTCGATGTCCCCAAGGCGAGTGGCGACTTTCAGCATCGCTATCAATTTGCGCTGACTGAACTGAGTGGCAAATCGAATTATCTTGAAGTCATAGTGCAGTTCCAAGTAGAAAGCCTTGAAGCCCTGTATCAAAAACTCGATGCCTTAGTTGCAAAAGGCGCCGAAGGCTTGATGCTGCATCGCAGTTCTGCGACTTATATCAGTGGCCGCAATCCTCATCTGATGAAGTTAAAACCTTATTATGATGCTGAAGCTACTGTTATCGCTTATATCCCTGGTAAAGGTCAATTTGCAGGGCAGATGGGCGCATTAAAAGTGCAAACGCCAGATGGCCGAATTTTTAGTATTGGCACAGGTTTTAGTCTCGCAGAGCGCCAACATCCCCCCGCAGTGGGCACTATCATCACCTATAAATACCTTGGGCTTACCGTTAACGGTTTACCGCGGTTTGCCAGTTTTTTACGGGTAAGAACCGATGTTGAAACTGAGTAGCCGTTCCTAGTAAATCAAATTGCGCATAAGTCTTTACGCTGAGTAATGCGCAATTGATATTTTGATAGTATTATTCGTAATAGGCGACTGTCGATAATAGTTGTTCACTGAAATTAAAAATATCATCTACAGAGTTAATAGGATGACGAGTTTCATTTTTATTTTCATCCACTAATCCTAGATACTTTTGTTTAGCATTGAAGTGTAAGCGGCATAAGGTTTTTCGGTTATTATCATCCAATAGTATGCCAAAGTAACTTTGGGTATCCCTTGCGATGATTCGATTAACTTCTATTTTTTGCCTCAATATAGCTTTTATCACATTGAAACCGTCAATTTCTTCTTCAGTAGTAACTACTTTAATTTTTTCATCATTGGATGGGATTGGGGTATCGATTAAATTTTTGTTTTAATCAGTTGGTTTATCATTGCCAATAGCGGATTTTAAACGTTCATTAATGCTGTCGTTGAGAAATTGTCTTAGTGCTTTATGAGTAATTTCAGCAAATTGATGTTTTACTTTAGGTGTAAGAACCCCATCATAAGCCCTTGAGGCAAAAAAGCGAATAAACTCTTCTTCAGGTTCTTTAAATTGCTCACTAATAATACGTTTTATCTGACTCAAGTATTTTAGTTCTCCTGCCGCGCTGACTATTGAGTTAACGTCGAACGAGTTTTTAGTCAGCTTTTTAACTTCAGGAATTAAGTGTTCATCAATATTTTCAAGATCTAAGATCAGAAATGGTTTTTCATCCATTTTGTTAGGAGCATCAAGATCGGTATAAAATTGATATTCAGTACCGTTTGTAAGAATAGCTAAGCGTGCGTTTGTGACAGAAAAATAACGAAATAGTTGTGACGCATGCTTTATGGACAGCTTTTCATTGTACTTTTTGCATTCAATAAGGATTTGTACTTCACCTTCCTTAATTAATGCGTAGTCAACTTTCTCACCTTTTTTACCTATAGTATCTGCCGTAAATTCTGGGACAACTTCGCTAGGATTAAAAACATCATATCCTAGAACTGTATGCAAAAATGGCATGACTAAGGCATTCTTAGTCGCTTTCTTAGTTTGAAGGCTATTAGCAATTTGAGGGATGCGTTTTGATAGAACATCGATTCGTTCAATAAAATCCATTTTACTTTTCCTCTTCTTGTACTTTGTGGTGTATTTTTTATTTGAGCAAGTATGCGGTGAACATTCAGTTTTATTTTAAACCGTACTCTGACATATAAACCTAGTCGATAAAAATCCTTAGCAAGGAGGCTAATTTGTTTCTGTGCTGTTTATCGTATATTTTACGGGTTAGTTAAATTTTGTGCGTGCTTGGTATGTATATGGCTCAAGGGGAATATTTTAGCTGAGGTGACACCCTTAACTTTCGGATCGTAGCGCGCATTTTATTTTTGATAATGGTTTGGCGTAAGAATATTTTGTGTTTCTAGGTTTAACATGTTGTATTTATAGGTAAATAATTAATGTATTAAGCTGCTTATCATATTAAGTTTACATCTAGGTTTAAGCACATTAGATAAATTATTGATAATACTAAGCTATGAGGTATTCATGTTAAAAAATCAAAGTGTACGGCGAATATTGATGGTTTGTATGGGTAATATTTGTCGCTCACCGACGGCAGAGGCGGTTTGTCGTTTTAAGATTGCTGAGCGCAGGCTTAATATTGAGGTGGATTCGGCGGGTACTATTGGTTATCACCAAGGGGATAAGCCCGATAGCCGCGCTATTGAGGCTGGTAAAAAGCGGGGTTTTAGTTTCGAGGGCATGCGGGCGCGGCAGGTGGTGAATGCTGATTTTGAGCATTTTGATTTAATTCTAGCTGCGGATAATGCCAATTTGGCGGATCTGCTTAGCCGTTGTCCGGTTGAGTATCAACACAAGTTACAGTTAATGTTGTCCTATGCTGATACGCAAATCACGGAAGTACCAGATCCTTACTATGGCGGCGCACAGGGTTTTGAACTAGTGCTCGATCTCCTCGAGCAGAGTATGGAAGCTTTATTAGATCAATTGACCGAAAAGTTCCGTTGAGATGCGTATTTCCATTTACGGTTTGGGTTTTATGATAAGTTCGGGTAAATCCCCTTATGCGAGATGACGATGAAAGTAATGGATTCTGAAAACCGAGTATGGTTCCTTTTGGAGCATGAAGGTCGCTTGTACTTGAATGCAAATTGCAACATGAGTGCATTTGGCTATAGCTATATGATCCAGCTCAATGGTCAGGAACTGCAAAATTATGACGGTGGTGGCCGCGAGTATCTAAATAATCTTGCTCACGATATTCATTATTCTGTTCCAATCGCAAAAGACACAACGTCAATTTACAAAGGTCGTGAAGTTTCAAAACAGCTAGCTGGTTTAGCAACAGAAGCGATTAAAGCGTGGCGTGCTTAAAATCGGTTAACTCTAAAATGCCCCAAAGCTTGTTTCAAAGTTTAAAATGCAAGTAGGGTGAATAAAGTTGTGGGCTATAAAAAAGCTAATGTGATGAGGTTACTTTCAACCTAGAAGTCATGCCAGTCCGAACTTTCAATAAAGCCACAGCAAAGTAAACATCATCATAAAGTCATTAATAGATATCAGTATAGTTTGACTACAAACATCAATGGTTGTGGGCTGCTTGCCTTACAAGGTTAAGTTGGTAAGATGTTGTTCATAAAGAAAATCAAATCGTTGTACATCTAAGGACATATATGGAAATTTCATTACTTGCCGATAATCCCTCTGCGATAGACACGGTAGCTAGTTGGTATTTCAACGAATGGTGCCAAGACAATGGTAGCTATACCAAGGAGGAAGTCGTTGAAAAAGTCTCTGCATCAATAAATCGAGATACCGCGCCTATTCTGATCATTGGAAAAGTAAATGGTGTTCTTGCTGGTTCAGCAGAGCTAAAAATTCGAGAAATGGACATATACCCAGAATTTGAATTTTGGCTTGGTGGTGTTTACGTCACTCAGCAGGCTAGGGGACAGGGTGTCGCCTCAAAACTTGTGAAAGAGATAATATCGCTAGCACATAAAATAGGTGTGAAAAAATTATATCTTCAAACAGAAGATTTAACTGGAGGTTTGTACTTACATCATGGGTTTAAGCCTATAGAACAAGTGAATTATAAAGGTATAAATGTATTGGTTATGGGCACAAACATCGGTGAATAACAAGTTTGTGAAGGTACACTGCGGCTCAATTGTGGGAAGCAAGTGGAACGATATGATCATATTTCACAGGGCTACCTAAGTAGGTCAAAGCATCCCCAAATGGCATCATTTTTAATCTTAGAGTTTTCGTCAGTACAAGAAAATAGATTTCCTGTTTCAACAGTAAGAACAAGTTGTGTTCTGTTTCAGTCAAAGTGTTTATAAAGTCATTAGCAAGGCCATATAATCAGATGCTGAGTGACTCTTTACAGAATCTAATGATGAAAATGAGTCGAAATCTTCCAAACTTTGACAGTTATTGTTGAATCAATGGCTACCAAATAAGAATAGGCCGCGCGTAGTTGCGACCGATTTTACGATCGCTTAGTTAGTTCCTGTCCACGCTTGGTCCTCGCAGACTTCAGATCAATGTTGAACTCTTGATATCACATTATGCTTTTTACCGCTGTTATCGTCGTGTCGTGCGGCGAGCTTTTTTGCAAATAAAATAAACCTCCTGCCTCACGCTTGACAATAAGTGAAACGTAAACAATCTTTTAACATAGAATATTTTCAGAAGGTTACTTTTCTTTCTGCAGAATAGAATTATTTTCACTACGGGAACACAGGAGTGTTTAACCCTTCCACTGAGATAACTAGGTTTCATTTGAGGTGATCATCAATGAATAATCTAGACTCAAGGTATCGTGATAAAACGCAATCATGAAAAGGAATTTCAATGAAAGACGTTAATATTTATCCGTATCAATCAATCTGTTCAGACTGGCTCAGTAAGCCAGAGACTGCGATCAAAACAGCAAACTTCAATTTTAATATCGAAACCCATTTATTTGGATTTGGTTGAGGTCAAGTCTTGTACGCTATTTGTATCGTGCCATCACGCCTGCAGTGGCGGGTGTTGTGAAAGCCCTGATTTTAAGTCGTTAAAGAAAGTGGAGTTGTAACGTTTTAAGCATTGAATAAGTCCCAATAACAAGGAGAGTTAATTTCATGTCTATCAAATCTTTTCGCTATAGTGCGTTTTTTTTGTGTATGAGTGCTGCTGTACATGCAGAAGCACCAGTAGAGACAAAAGCAGCTATAACGCTACCCACGTTAAGCCCTGTTATGCCGCTGGAAATCACAGCAAAACCCCCGTTCTCACTCGAAAGCCTGCAACATGATTTTGATGATTTTTCTTGGCAATCGTTTATTGCACTTAACTGGCCAGCAAATGCCGATGGCACACCCAATACTATGTCCACCATTGGGCAAAAAACTAACCAGCCAGTCGTGTGGCTGCATTGGAAGGAAAGCCGGGAGATTTTTTTACCCGATGGCGTAAAACCACCTGGGTGGGATCAGTCCAATAATGTGCCGGATGTTTGCAAAAGTATTGATCCAAAGTCCATTCCTGAAGGGACTATTTATTTAACGCAAGTAGGGAAGACCCCGAATGTGTTGGATGAAAGCGGTGAGCCTTTTACAACGGGTCCATTGATTGACCAAAACGGGCTTTATACCCGTTATGAAATATTAACCAATGAAACTATGTTCAATTTTATTTTGGACAATAACCTTTACAGCAAAAAAGGACAGAAACAGTTTAATGCCGATGTCGACTTTACCGCGAGCGACAGTAAAACCGGGCAGGTAGGTTCTATCATGCTTAAGGCCTCATGGATAAAAATGGGCGGCAAGTTTGATGCGACGAATTACTATACAACTTACGCGCTAGTTTATAACAATCCCGAAGAGCAGCACGGGGTCAAGCCCGCGTGTGTGCTTGAGCAAGTCGGGTTAGTGGGATTTCACATTGCCCACAAAACCGCAGACGAACCACAATGGATTTGGTCTACCTTTGAGCATGTTGCTAATGCGCCAACCCAAGGTGAGTCAGCATCATTGTCGGCATATAATTTTTACGATGCTAAATGTACTGACTGCAAAGTGAATGAACCCCCAGTACGCCCGTGGGATCCGGCAAACCCGCACACTAAACCAACTCAAGTTGAACGCGTTATTCCTATCACTGCCGATGCTAAAGCCTTAAATGCCAGTTATCACGCTGCACTCGACGCTGTCGTGCCGGGATCGGTATGGAAGAACTACGAATTGATCAGCACGCAATGGCCTACCGATGCCAAAAATCCCACCGATCCAACGGGCGTGCCTGCTCCCTCATTTTTAGCGAACACCACGCTCGAAACTTATATCCAAGGTTCGGTAAAGCAAACATCAAGCAGCTGTATGGCTTGTCACAATAATGCGGCAACCACTAACGGTAATTTTGCAGATTTCACTTACTTGCTGCAACGCGCGCAATAATTTACGAAAGGAACTCATCATGACTGATATTACAGGCGCGACTGCCGATACTATGAATAATTTTATTGGTTTGAGCGCGGTATTAACCGGCTTTGCTACCAGTATTATTGCCCCTACATTGGATCCCGTGGATATTAAATCCGAATACTTAGCCGTGTTTACGCAAAAAATAACCGAAGAATCGAAGGACCTAACTTTAGTTACAACTATTCTGCAAAAATTTGCGGAGTTAAAAGCGCAGCAATTATCAGATCAACAAATTGGCACGCAAATGCTGGTGCCAGACAACGGGGCTAATTTTGTGTTGGCCTGTCGTAAATTGATTTTTATGTGGTACTCAGGTGCATGGCCAACCATTATTCCCGCGACGGATACAGAGCCGGAAACCACGGTTAGCGATATGATTTCGGCTAAAAGTTATACCACAGGTTTAGTCTGGCAAGTTATGCAGGCTCATCCGATGGGGGATTCAAATTATCGCTATGGCTATTGGGCGAAACCACCCGCTGCACTGTCGGCATATACGGGTCATCAAGGAGGTGCAGTATGAGCACTCAAACCAATTACGATGTCATTATTGTGGGATCAGGTATTGCCGGCTCTATCATGGCTTATCAATTGGGGATGGCGGGGAAAAAAGTATTAATCCTCGAAGCAGGGCAGGAAGTGCCTGTTGACCGCAGTGGTTACATGGAAACCTTTTTTAAAGCCAATGCCAAAACACCAGAGTCACCTTATCCTCCAACCACGCAAAATCCAGCGGCATCGACGGCGGATAATCCACTCGGGCTGCCTGATCCTGCGAAGGAAAATGTGCCGCGTTATACCGTGTTGCAAATTGGCGCATGGCGCAATCCAAAGCAATGTTATTTCGATTACACGCCGCAACCAGAGCATTTGAAACCTGACAGCCCTGAAGCAAAGTTTGCTTTTGCGAGTTCCTATGAGCGTATTGGCGGCGGCACAACTTGGCATTGGCTAGGAACCAGTTTGCATTTATTGCCCAATGATTTTGAGTTGCAAACCCAGTATAAGCAGGGCGTGGATTGGCCCGGTGGAAAACAATTTTACCAAGCGCTGGTTCCTTATTATGAACAGGCGACCAATGAGATTGGCGTCGCCGGTGACAAAGAGGCGATGGATCAGCTTTATCGCGGATTTAATGTTTCACCTGATGGTGTTTATGGGCCGAATTACGATTACCCAATGCCTGGCATTGTTTCATCTTTAGTTGATCAACAATATGAACAAGCTGTGAGCGATATGGTGTACGACAATATTCAATTGTCAGTCACGCCAACCCCTCAGGGGCGCAATTCATTACCGGGTGAACGCCGTCAATGTGCGGGGAATACAAATTGTATTCCTATTTGCCCTATCCAAGCCAAATACGATGCCACTGTGACGCTCGGGCGAGCATTGCAAACCGGCAATGTAGATGTGTTTTATCGTCACGTTGCGACAAATGTTCAAGTGGATGAAAATACAAAGGATGTTGTTGGCATTGATTATGTGACCTATCAAACTCACGGGGGGATAGCGACGGGCGGCGGTACCGTTACGGGTAAAAAATATGTGATTGCAGCTCACGCGATTGAGACGCCTAAATTATTGCTCATGTCTAAACGTAATAAAGCCTGTCCGAACGGCGTCGCCAACCATAGCGATCAAGTGGGGCGTAATTTGATGGATCACATTATGTATTTGGCCTGGGGTCTGGCGAAAGATCCTGTCTATGGTTTTCGGGGGCCTTTATCTACTGCGGGTATCGAAAGTTTACGCGATGGCGCCTTTCGTAAAGACCGTGCCGCCTATCGTATTGAAATCGGCAATGAAGGTTGGCAGTGGGCAGCAAATGATCCATTCACGACCTTAGCTGATTTTGTATTTGGACAAAATAATTCGCAATTAAATGGGGATTCTGTCAATCAGCAGGGGATTCCATTACGGTTTGATCCCGCCATGTCTGCGAATAGCGCCTTATTTGGTGCCTCACTGGTGAATACCTTGAATGGTATTTACACACGGCAAATTCGTATGGGCTATTTAATTGAACAATTACCTGATCCGGACAACCGTGTCGAGTTGTCGGAGACGCTGAAAGATAACTTAGGTTTGCCGCGCCCCAAATTAACCTATCGTGTACGGGAGGATTATGTGCGCAATGCGTTCGTGTCGGCTAAAGATATTTCGACCAAACTCTTTGACGCCCTTGATGCGCGGGAATATACCAAGGCTCCGCCTGCGCCGGTATTTTATGGTGATAAGAGTCAAGTAACATCGAATAATTTTGAATATCAGGGCCATAATTTTACGTTTTACGGTGCTGGACACATTGTGGGGACGTATCGAATGGGGGACTGCAGAGATACGTCGGTGGTGAATCCTCGTCAGCAATCTTGGGACCATAGCAATCTGTTTTTAGTCGGTAGCGGAGTGTTTCCAACGGTTGCAACGGGTAATCCAACCCTCACTTTGGCAGCGTTGGCATTCCAGGCTGCAGATCATGTTTTGGAAGACCTTAAAATAAGTTAAAAAAAGTTGTAATTATTCATTAGCTTGCTGTTAATTTCCATTGAAAACCGCGTGCAAATTGGCGCGGTTTTTGGCTAACTGAATATACCTTCATATTACGCTAACTGGCATTTTCCTACTCACAATGCAGTTTATTGTCATCGTATTTAAAATCAAAATATTACAGTTTTTTATGCTGATAATTAGTTTGAAAACTGTGCATGCGTGTGTTGTCTGATAGAAAACTGATAAGTTTCACTCAAACCGAGCGTTAATTGGGCGTGCTTTAATAAGCGAACAAAGTTAATTTTTACGAATATTTATCAAAAGGTTAGCTGAATACATGACTACTAAGAAATATATCGTTGTCAATCCACATGAAAGTGAGTTTCCTAACCCCATTACGTTCAAAAAAGGTGATCCTCTTACCGTTGGAGACAAATATGCAGGTCCTGAAGGCTGGGATCTCTGGTTCCTTTGCACTACGCCAGGGCAAGATGCTGGTTGGGTTCCTGGTCAAGTGATTCAGCGCCTAAAAAATTCCAACGGGCTGGCGCTTGAGGACTATACGGCAAGAGAACTTAATGTGCATGAAGGGGAACAACTCATTGGCACACGAATGTTGAATGGCTGGGTATGGTGTATAAAAGCTGTCAGTGAAGAATCAGGGTGGGTACCATTAGAAAACTTGAAAGAAGTGGTAGATCTATCGCGCGACTAAAGCACCTTTGCCGTGCAGTCAAACCCAAGATGGCTCCTTGGTGTATTGTGCCAAGAGGATGATGACTGGCGGATATTGAGAGCTTATATCAGGCACGCAGAAGTCATTGGCGTAAAAGTGTTTTTTAGCGCAAGCTTTCCGTTTATGATAATAAAAAAGCCACTATATTCAATATACTGGCTTTAACTTTAAACTTGATAAATGAGCGCCATAAGCTGGAATATAAAAGTCATCAGCGTCTTGTCTTTAACGTCTTTAACAAACTCTGCGCCTTATATTCGAAATACAGAGTGGCGGGCTGACTAGTCGTTATGACGTTTGCCTGAACGTTTAAGTCTCTCTGCTGCCAATTTGGCTTCTTTCTCGGCTTCTTTTTCGGCCATGATACGGGCGACTTCAATCTTTTCAAGCTCTGCCATCGCAGGCGTTTCTAGCGAGAGTAAGCCTATTTTCCCCGAGCGATATTCATGCAGTAATAACTCTGATGCCTTGTGCATATCGATGCGACCACCGGGACGCAGCGCACCACGTTTGCGGCCGATTTCCTCGAGAAGTGCAACATCATCCTTGGGTAATTCACTTAAGTTATAGCGCTCACAAATCTCTTTTGGATAAGCGGTTAAGAAATACTTGGCGGCGAACAGGGCCACATCTTCATATTCCATCGCCGTATCTTTAATGGCGCCAGTGACGGCAAGGCGATAGCTGCTCGCTTCGTTATCCACTTTGGGCCATAAAATACCTGGGGTATCCGACAGCACGATACCGTTACGTAAATTGATCCGTTGCTGGGTTTTGGTTACCGCAGGTTCGTTACCAGTTTTGGCGATAACACGGCCAGCTAAGGTATTGATGATGGTAGATTTCCCAACATTGGGTATCCCCATGATCATAGTGCGAATGTCTTTTTCGGTTTTATCGCGACTTGGCACTAGCTTACGGCAGAGATCAGGGATTTTTTTCACCATTGCCGCTTGCAGCGTTGTGATCGCCGTGGCTTTGACGCCTTGCTCACGCTCTAAGTATTCAATCCATTGTGCGGTGATCTCTGGATCGGCCAGATCAGATTTATTGAGCAGTTTGATACAAGGTTTGTCGCCTCGAAGCTGAGCCACCATGGGGTTTTCGCTACTGTAGGGAATACGCGCGTCCAGCACTTCGATAACAAGATCGACTTGAGGCATTGCCTCTTCAATCTCCTTGCGTGCCTTGTGCATATGCCCCGGATACCACTGAATTGCCATGATAACGCCTTGTCCTAAATAACTTAAAGAACGGCTATTCTACCTTGAAGGTGGCGAATGTCATAAAAAAAGCGCCCTAAGGCGCTTTAATCGCTTAATCCTTGACTGTCTCTTGCGATTGTTGCTTGGATTAATAGGCTGAATTAAGGCTTAGATCACCCCGAGTTCGCGCAATCTTTCCATCAGATAGCTGTCAGCGGTATAGCGATCCGATAGCACTACAGCAGGGTTTGGATGTAAAAATAACGGCAAAGAGATCCGCGACTTGGTTTTATCCGTACCTTCAGGATTGATGACGCGGTGTGACGTCGATGGGAAATAGCCGCCAGAGGCTTCCTGTAACATGTCACCGATATTGATAATAATGTTGCCAAAATCGCTGGGAACATCTAACCAAGTGCCATCTTTGGCTTTCACTTGCAATCCAGGCTCATTGGCTGCAGGTAACACTGTGATAAGGTTGATATCTTCATGTGCTGCGGCGCGAATGGCGCCCATTTCTTCACTGCCCGTCATCGGCGGGTAATGCAGAATGCGCAGCAAGGTTTTTTGGCTGTTGGCGATCATTTCTGGCAATGGCATCGAAAACTTGGCTTTTACTTCTTCTGGTGAGTAGGTTTCAATCCACTCTAAAAGCTCAGCGGCCAGCGCGTTGGCTTTGTCGTAATAGGCGAGAATATTGGCACGTAGTGAATCGGGGATACGGCCCCAAGGGTAGACGTGGTAGTACTCTTTAATGTCTTTGACTGTGTTGCCTTTGGCAGTTTCAGAAATCGACGCAGGGAAGAAACCGTCGTGGGTTTCTTTTTTAAACATATAATCGTTTTTAGCTTCTGAGTTAAAAAAGGCTTGCCACTCGGTGTAGATGTCTTCAACTAAGCGCTTATCAATCGGATGATTAGATAAAACACCAAAGCCAGTTTCCCGAAGTGATTCAACGAATTGCTGGGCACTGTTTTCAGCGCGGTAATCAATGGTTTCTAATTTCATTTTGGTTTCTACTTGTTATATTTAGTTGTAATTTGACCCGCTGCAAGTGTAGCCGTGCGCTGATGTGGGTGCAAATACTCAGCGACTGTGATCTGGAGCAACTGCCGTATTTTCCGTCATTTATGCAGTCGCTTATATGAGTACTTAATATGAGCACTTATATTAGTACTTACTTGAGTGGTAAGATTTTAGTCATCAAATCCGTTAGTATGGCATTAGATTTGTTGTGATGGGATTGATGTCAGCCGCATTTTGAAGCCGAGTGCAAGAAATCTTGCTTGGAGTGGGTCTTATGTTGGCTTCCTTATAAATCAGCTTCTTAATCAAAGAATATCGAAATACACAACGACGTGAGTCGAAAGGGCATTAATATGAATAAACTGACCGATTTTGAACGCTATGTTATCGAAGAGAAAGGCACTGAACGCCCCTTTAGTGGTGAGTATTATGAGCACGATGCTAAGGGTTTGTATTTATGCAAAAAATGCCATGCCCCCTTGTATCGCTCTGAGCATAAATTTAATGCCCATTGTGGCTGGCCAGCCTTCGATGATGAAATTGCCGGCGCTGTAACCCGCCACATAGACGCCGACGGCCGCAGAACTGAAATTGTTTGTAGCCAGTGCGGCGGTCACTTGGGGCATGTCTTTGAAGGTGAAATGTTAACACCTAACAATATCCGTCACTGTGTTAACTCAGTTTCTATGGTTTTCAAAGGGATGGATGATGCTGTTGAACCAGCACCGAATCACTTTGCGACTTTTGGTGCAGGGTGTTTTTGGTGCGTCGAAGCGATTTTTAAAAGCCTAAAGGGCGTGGTGAATGTCACTTCAGGTTATGTCGGCGGCGAAGCCCATGATGCCGATTATAAATCTGTTTGCTCGGGCCAAACCGGCCATGCAGAGGTTGTGCATATCGAGTTCAACCCAGAGGAAATTGATTTTACGACGCTATTACAGGTCTTTTTTGAGAGCCATGATCCGACCACGCTTAATCGCCAAGGTAATGATAAGGGGCCACAATATCGCTCCGTGGTGTTTACCCATAATGCTGAGCAGATAGAGCAAACTACCGCTATGCTTGCTCAGTTAGCAGCAGCCAAGGTTTTTGATGCGCCGATAGTGACCCAGGTTTCAGCGTTTGATACTTTTTATCCCGCTGAAAATTATCACAACGACTACTTCGCTTTACACGGTGAGCAGCCCTATTGTCAGATGGTCGTGCGTCCTAAAGTGGAAAAAGTAAAAGCCTTGTTTGCAAGATTACAGAAGGCTTAAGCGATTTAGCACAGGGTGTTAAATACAAAGACGCCACCAATAAAGGTGGCGTTTTTTATGGGGTTTCTAAAATGCAAAACCTAGTTGTTTTCTTAACAAGCCGCTTAGCTATCGGTTTAACGATTAGCGTAACTTTTGATTAGCTACCGACGCAACTATCGGCTTTCAGTTAACCATTGGGCGTATTGTTTGGTGTAATAGCTGACAATCAAATCTGCACCCGCCCGCTTTAAGCCGATAAACGTTTCAGTCACCACAGCACGCTCATCCAACGCGCCCGCAAGGGCGGCAAATTTAATGCCCGCATATTCACCGCCGACTTGATAGGCGGCGAGTGGCAAGTGGGTTTCTTGTCTTAAACGGCTGAGCACATCTAAGTAGGGGGTGCCGGGTTTAACCATCAGGATATCGGCGCCTTCGGCTTCATCTAATGAGGCTTCTAACAGGGCTTGACGACCATTAGCATAATCCAGTTGATATCCCTTGCGATTTCCACTGAGTTCACAATCGACCGCGGCTCTAAAAGGACCGTAGAAGGAAGAGGCGAATTTTGCCGAGTGGGCCAGAATCGCCACATGCTCAAAACCTGCGGCATCGAGCCCTTGGCGAATGGCTTTCACTTGACCGTCCATCATGGCCGATGGTGCTAACATATCGGCGCCCGCTTTGGCGGCCGTTATCGATTGCTTAACTAAATTTTCGACTGTGAGGTCGTTGCAGACTTCATTATTGTGTACGACGCCGCAATGGCCGTGATCTGTGTATTCACAAAAACAAATGTCGGGGATCACCATCATCTCAGGCACGGTAGCTTTAATGGTGCGCACCATACGGGCGAGTAAACCATTGTCGTCCCATGTATCGCTGCCCTTATCATCTTTAGTGTGGGAAATCCCAAAGGGCATCACATAGCGGATCCCTAGGGCGTAAAGCTCGCGAACCTCATCCGCCAGTGCGCTCTCAGGTAAACGGCTGATGCCAGGTAGCGTGGAGATAGGCACGGCATGGGTGATGTGCTCTTCAATGAACAGGGGATGGATAAGATCGCTCAGTGAAATATGGGTTTCGCGCAGCAGATCGCGCATTGCTTCTGAATTACGTAAGCGTCTTAAGCGACGCAATGGAGGCGTGTTTAACATGAAATGTCCTTATCGAAAGCGGGTTAAAGCAATCGTACAATACTAAGGGAAAGGCAAGGGATAAATTCGCCCCTTACTTTTCTGCTCTGACAATCAAAGTTGAAAAAGTTTCCCCAAGCGAGCTATATTCATTAATGAGTTTATTGATCATTGACTTAGATCACATAAATCCATCTCGTCCAGATTTGCGACTGAATATCATGCGAGCGCTATTTTAGCTGACTTGCTTGCTTAGTCCTTTGTTTTCGGGCATTTGATGTTATTATTTGCGCCAGTTTTCTCATGGCATATTCGCGCAATACAGATTATGTAAATTTGATGCGAAATCTTGCCCGCTAATCCGGTTTTGAAATGACAATAACACATGAACACTCTGCTTGTATTCTTGCCTTAGATACTTGTACCGAATCCTGCTCAGCTGCGCTGCAATATCAAGGTCAGATTTATGCTGAACTTGCCGATGCGCCGCGTGAACACAGTCAACGTCTACTGCCTATGGTCGATTCAGTGCTCAAGCAAGCAGGCATTCGCTTAGATAAAGTGACTGCGATTGCTTACGGACGAGGCCCTGGCAGTTTTACGGGGATCCGTATCTGCACTAGCATGACGCAAGGTCTGGCACTGGGGTTAGATTTGCCTGTGATTGGTATTTCAACCTTAGCGGCAATGGCACAAATGGCGATTAGCCAGCATCAAGCCGAGCAAGTTTTGTGCGCCATTGATGCGCGCATGGGCGAAGTGTATTGGGGCCAGTTTGTGGCCGTTGATGGTATTGCAACGCTTGTCGGTAAAGAAGTGGTCAGTGCGCCTGCGGACGTACTACTTCAGCTCGATACTCAAGCGCCAATTGTGGGCTGCGGCACAGGTTTTGATGCTTATCCCGATTTGCTGGCACTCGGCAAGGGGATTTTAGCTCTCGAGGCCGTGAAATATCCCGATGCAAAGGCTATGCTGATATTGGCTGAAGCAGGCATAAAAGCTGGACTGACAACCTCGGTCGATGAGCTTGAACCTGTGTACTTACGTGATACAGTCACATGGAAAAAGTTACCCGGCCGTGAATAAGCTGTTCTTTGCCTGAGTATCTGCGATAGAATCTCAGGCGATTGATGCTAAGCATTCTTAACTATGAATGGCTTAACGATGGATAGTGCAAACTTAAGGCTTCTTAATGCAAGTTAATGTGAATCAAATGAGTTTGACGAATGCTGTAGCGAGTAATAGACCCGCTATCGCTCAGGGGCTGACTGCGCCTGAATCGTCACGCCCAGTGATTGAGCAAAATGCCGTCGAAGCCCTTAGTTTAGAAACTCAGCCTAAAAGTAAAAACGCAGCGGGAAATTTACAGTCAAGGCTTGGTGCGCACCTCGAGTATGAGCAAGATACTCGCGGTCATCAGGGAGCGATTGCTCAATATTTACAAACCCAACATGCCGCCAAACGCGATGAAATTCAGCAAATGGTGGGTGTGGATTTGTATGCTTGAGCATCAAAAAACGTCTTCTCGTTCAACCTCGCGATTTTCCTCTTCTAAACTGACAGGCTTAGCCACAAGTGGTGTGCCAAGCCGTGGTTTGTTTATTATCGAGCTAGTTTTAGCTTTATTGATAACTCGAATTCCCTATTTGAGCGTGCCGTTTAAATGGCTTGAAAGCTATTTTCATGAACTGTCCCATGGTATTGCAACGATTTTAAGCTCGGGCGTGGTCAGCCATATTCAGTTGTTTCCAAACGGTGCAGGATTTTGTTTTAGCCAAGGTGGTTCGCCGATGTTGATTGGCTTTGCTGGGTATTTTGGCGCGGCCTGTTGGGGATATTTAATCTACTTGCTCGCGACTTGGCCAAAAGGGATCCGCGTGAGCTTTGCCTTGCTGGGCGCTTTAGTGGTGCTAAGCGGCTTGCTTTGGGGCAGGGATATACTCACGTTAGCGATTTTAGCTGTGCTGACTATTATTTTGTTGTTACCGCTTAAACTCAGTCAAAACAAAATGTTGACTCAGTTTTTGCGTATTATTGGCTTGATGATCATGCTTAATGCACTTGCGAGTCCGACAGTGTTGCTCGGGCTTGATGGTCAAGGTGATGCAGTGATGTTGGCCGAGCGTTCTTGGATCCCCGCGTGGATTTGGGTGGGATTATGGTTATTAACCAGTGCCTGCGCTTTGTATTTTGCGTGGCGCCGCGTAGATAATGCCGCAAGTCGTTAGTTCTCAAGCTTGTTTAATGCCTCAGTCGTCTAGTGTTTTACTCATCTTTTTTCTGCTTTGAACTTTGTTGATTTAGGTAAAGGTGATTTTGCTCATCACTTTGAGCTATAAACACTTATGTCGCTTAAAGCTTAGTTTTCCTACTTCTATTCCTTGGATTTTTGGCCATTGGCTGCTAGGTTAAGCCTTCGGTATCCATGGAGAATTACAATGAAAAAAGTCACCTTAGTTGCCAGTCTGCTGCTTGCTGGTTTATGTTCGAGTGTTACCTATGCCGATGAAAGCTTAGATAAAGTCTTAAAAAGCGATTTTCGTCAGGCTAAAAATGCCAGCCGTGACGTTTATCGTCATCCCGCTGAA
The DNA here is from genome assembly GCF_025654465.1 of Shewanella sp. SM101. Taxonomy (NCBI): domain Bacteria; kingdom Pseudomonadati; phylum Pseudomonadota; class Gammaproteobacteria; order Alteromonadales; family Shewanellaceae; genus Shewanella; species Shewanella sp. SM101. Next base: position 94,050 of record NZ_JAKKRH010000008.1, on the reverse strand, counting down.
ACCTTAACTTTTTTTGGCATTACCCCAAAACAGACTGTGATTGAACTCTGGCCGGGTAATGGCTGGTACAGTGAAATATTAGGGCCTTATCTTGCTAAAGAGGGCCAATATATCGCAGCCAGTTTCGAAACGGCTCCTGCGACAGATACTCCCGGAAATCGTTATCGCGCGAACGCGGGTACTAAGTATGCTGCGTGGATGACGGCCAATAAAGACGTCATGGGCAATGCTAAGATTGTTACCTTCGATCCTCCACATAAGATGGATTTAGGTGCTGACGGTAGTGCTGATCTGGTATTAACCTTCCGAAATCTACATAACTGGGCATCGACAGAACAGTTGGAAAACGTGTTTGCCGCGTCTTCTAAAGTGTTGAAGGACGGCGGTATCTTTGGCGTGGTAGAGCATAGAGCCAACGAAGGAATGAACTTCAGCACTGGCTATATGGATCAAGCAGCTATGGTTGCTTTAGCCAAAAAAGCCGGTTTTACCTTAGTTGAAAGTGCAGAAATCAATGCGAACCCCAAAGATACGAAAGATTACGCCAAAGGTGTTTGGACGCTACCGCCCTCTTTTGCCTTGGGTGATACCGATAAAGAAAAATACCAAGCGATCGGTGAAAGTGACCGTATGACACTTAAATTTGTCAAAAAATCATCTTAATTACCTGACATCAGAGGCATTATGTGGCAATCTTTCGCCCCCAAAAATCAAATCGAATTTGTATTACCTCATATTAAGGTCGCGGGCCGATTATGGGGGGCGAAGGATAAACCTTTATTACTTGCCTTACATGGTTGGTTAGATAACGCCAACAGTTTTGAACCCTTAGCAGCGCATTTACTTGATTATCAAGTGCTTGCCATTGATTGGCCAGGACACGGCTTTTCTGCACATAGGCCGGGACACTATCCGCTGCATTGGATTGATTATTTGTATGATTTAGACGCGTTGTTAACGGCATTACCGCAAAAGCCAGCGGCAATGATTGGGCATTCGCTTGGCGGTATAATCGCCTCAGCTTACACGGCGACATTTCCCGAAAAGGTTAACAAGCTGGTATTGATTGAAGCGTTAAGCCCCTTGTCTGAGTTGCCAACGCAAGCTAAGGCGCGATTGAAAAAAAGCTTCTATCAGCATGAGAAGTATTTAACTCAGAAGCATGGGCAGGCAAAGATTTACGACAGTATAGATACTGCGGTGCGGGCGAGGGCACATTTAACAGGACTTGCCGAACCTTGGTGTCGTTTGTTGCTCGATCGTAATATGCAGCCCGAAGGTGATGGCATAGGTTGGCGTAGTGATCCTCGATTAAGATTAGATTCACCCCAACGATTAACCTTCGCCCAAGTTGATGCCTTGATGCAGGACATCAATGTCGAAACCTTATTAATTTGTGGCAAACAGGGATTTAGCCAGTTGCAGAGCGCGATACCTAAGGCCAGAACGTGGTTCAAGCATTTGTCTGAGCACATAATTGAGGGCGATCATCATGTGCATATGGACAATGCCGAAGGCGTTGCACGTTTGATCCGCAAATTCGTTTAATAGGTTGCTTATATGGGTATAAAAAAGACGCTAGGTTTTTTGTTTTTTTTATGTGATGATGATCAAAATTAAAACGCTCGTATGATTTATGACGAGTAAATCAATAACTATAAAATGTAAGCCGGTATTTTAACTCGGTATTTATCGAGTCTTGACGCTTGTATGGATATTGTTTCCGCAGTTGTGGGGATTTAGGAGAGAGTAGTGGATCAGCCTTGGATTAATCATTTGCCAGAAGATGTGCCTGCTGAAATTAATGTGGAACAATACTCATCGCTTGTCGACATGTTCGAGACAGCGGTGTCTAAGTATGAAGATCAACCTGCATTTATCAACATGGGTGCCACGCTAACCTACCGTAAATTGGAAGAACGCAGCCGAGCATTCGCTGCGTATTTACAAAATGAATTAAAGCTTGAAAAGGGCGACCGTGTCGCTTTGATGATGCCAAACCTGTTGCAGTATCCCATTGCATTGTTTGGTGTTTTGCGTGCAGGTATGGTGGTTGTTAACGTTAACCCACTTTATACACCGCGCGAGCTTAAACATCAGTTGATTGACTCTGGCGCCAAAGCCATTGTGGTGGTGTCAAACTTCGCCCGCACTTTAGAAGAAGTGGTCGAGCAAACTCCTGTTGAAAGCGTGATTATCACCAGTTTAGGTGATCAATTAAGTGCACCAAAACGTACCTTAGTGAACTTTGTGGTGAAGTACATCAAGAAGTTAGTGCCAAAATACAATTTACCCCATGCCTTATCAATGCGCGATACCTTATCAACGGGTCGTCGCATGCAATACATCAAACCAGAAGTCACTAACGATGATTTAGCGTTTTTACAATACACAGGAGGCACCACTGGGGTCTCTAAAGGCGCTATGTTGACCCATGGCAATATTGTCGCAAACGTATTGCAGGCCGATGGTGCATATTCTCCCGCTTTAAACGATGGCAGTGAGTTTGTCGTAACGGCCTTGCCGCTGTATCACATCTTCGCCTTGACCGTGAATTGCCTGCTGTTTTTGCACAAAGGAAGTCAGAATTTACTCATCACCAATCCTCGCGATATCCCAGGATTTGTGGCTGAGTTGAAAAAGTACCCTTTCACCGCATTAACTGGGGTAAATACCTTATTTAACGCTTTAGTGAACAGTGATGATTTTTCCCAGTTGGATTTCTCACGCTTAAAACTCTCTATCGGTGGCGGCATGGCGGTACAAAAAGCCGTGGCGGATAAATGGCAAACCATTACTAAAACCCGTTTACTTGAAGGTTATGGTCTGACGGAAGCCTCACCCTTATTAACCTGTTGTCCATATAACTTAGACGGTTATAACGGTTCAATTGGTTTTCCTGCCCCTTCGACACTGATCCAAATCCGTAATGATGACGGCAAGGTATTAGCCCAAGGCGAAACCGGCGAGCTTTTTGGTAAAGGTCCTCAGGTGATGAAAGGCTATTGGCAACGTCCTGAAGAAACCGCCAAAGTGATCGACACTGACGGCTGGTTAGCCACGGGCGATATTGGTTACATGGATGAGAAAGGTTTCTTCTATATTGTCGACCGTAAGAAAGACATGATCTTAGTATCAGGCTTTAACGTATTCCCTAACGAAGTCGAAGAAGTGGTTGCACTTCATCCAAAAGTGATTGAAGTGGCTGCCGTTGGTGTGCCAAACGACGCCAGTGGTGAGTTAGTGAAGGTATTTGTGGTGGCAAAAGATAAATCTTTAACCGCTGAAGACATCATTAAGCACTGCCGTATTCATTTAACGGGATATAAAGTGCCGAAGCTGGTAGAATTTAGGGACGAGTTACCTAAAACCAACGTGGGTAAAATCTTGCGACGAGAGCTTAGAGACGAAGCTAAGCGCGCGTAAGATTGAAGCCGGCATTTGCCGGCTTTTGTTTTTATGGACTGTGATTGACCCACAGGATCTGGAGAAGAATTTGTCAGCGTTTCAATATGTGAGTGATGAAGCAAGCCTTAATGCCCTCGTTGCCCAATATAAACAGAGTAAGATACTCGTGTTAGATACCGAGTTTGTTCGTACTCGTACTTATTATGCCAAGTTAGGTTTGATCCAAGCCTATGATGGTAAAACCTTAGCTTTGATTGATCCGGTGGCTTTACCAGATTTAGCCCAATTTTGGGCGCTGTTATCGGACCCGAATATCGTTAAGCTAGTGCATTCCTGCAGTGAAGACTTAGAAGTTTTTGCCCACTATGGCAAATGTCAGCCTACGCCTTTGTTTGATAGCCAAATTGCCGCCTCTTTGTGTGGTATGGGCCATGGTGTAGGTTATGCCAAGCTGGTTGAAACTTGCCTTGGTGAAGTGATCGATAAAGGTGAGTCGCGTACAGATTGGATCCGTCGTCCTTTAACGGAAGCCCAGTTAAGCTACGCCGCCAATGACGTCCTGTATTTGTATCAGCTCTATCCTCAACTGGAAGCGAAACTCAGCGCCCAAGGGCGTTTAGCTTGGTTATACGAGGAAGGGGAAAGGATGACTCAGGGCAGGCTTGCCGATCCTGATCTTGATACAGCTTATTTGAAAGTGAAAAATGCTTTTCAACTCACTGAAATTCAATTGGCTTACCTTAAAGTGCTCGCCAAATGGCGCCTTGAAAAAGCCTTAGTCCGTGATTTAGCCTTAGGTTTTGTGATCAAAGATCATGGTCTTATTGCATTAGCGAAGAAGCAACCTAAAACTTCGGCTGACTTGTTTAAGCTCAATGACTTGACCGAACAGGAAAAACGCATCCACGGCAAAGATTTATTACGTGTGCTACAAACTGCGGATTTGGTTAATTTACCCGAGTTAGTGGATGTATTGGCGTTAAAATCAGGCTACAAATCGGCCTTTAAAGCGATTAAAAGCTGTTTGGTCGAATTATGCGAAAAGCATGATGTGCCGCAGGAAATGCTCGGTTCTAAACGTCATATCCATGAGTTTTTGCAATGGCGTTGGGATAAGCAACAAGGGGATTTACCGGCAGTGTTATGCGGTTGGCGAGGGGAATTGGCAACTGAGGCTTTAGCAAAGCTTGAGGTCTAGTGCTTAATATTTCGTACTTGAAGCTATCGCTGAAAAACATCCACATCAAAATGTCATCTTCAATTGAAGATGACATTTTTTGTGTCATCGACTTATCTGTCAGGCAAAGTGACGTTAAGCTCGAGTACCGACAGGTTGGCGTCGTTTTGATCTAACTGCACAGAAACTTGATCATCAGAAATCGGCACATATTTGCGAATAACGGCAATGATCTCTTGTTTCATCTGTGGGAAATAATCGGGAGTGTCCCTTTGTCCACGTTGATGAGCCACGATGATCTGTAGGCGCTCTTTTGCCATTACCGCAGTGCTAGGCTTTTTCTTGCTTTTGAAATAGTCGAGTAAAGACATAATTAGCTACCAAATATCCGTTGTAAGAAACCTTTCTTTTCTTCCGTAATAAAGCGTACTGGTACATCTTCACCCAGTAAGCGTGCGACTGTATCACTGTAGGCTAAACCTGCATCACTTTCTTGGTCGATAATCACAGGTACGCCTGAGTTAGAGGCTTTCAGTACAGATTGTGACTCAGGAATAACGCCGAGTAACTCAATGGCCAGAATTTCTTGAACATCGTCGACACTTAACATTTCGCCCGATTTTACACGGCTCGGTGAATAGCGAGTCAAGAGTAAATATTCTTTTATCGGCTCTAGATTCAGTTCTGCGCGGCGTGATTTGCTTTGCAGCATCCCTAAAATACGGTCTGAATCGCGCACAGAACTGACTTCTGGGTTAGTGGTCACAATGGCGATATCGGCAAAATACAATGCCATCATAGCGCCTTGCTCAATCCCAGCGGGAGAGTCACACAGAATAAACTCAAAGTCTTTGGCCAAATCGTCTAGAACACGGCCGACGCCTTCTTTGGTCAGTGCATCTTTATCACGGGTCTGTGAAGCGGGTAAAACGAATAACTTATCGCAGCGTTTATCTTTGATCAGCGCTTGATTTAAATTGGCTTCACCATTGATCACATTAACGAAGTCATAAACAACACGACGCTCGCAACCCATGATCAAGTCTAAGTTTCGTAAACCTATATCGAAATCAATAACGACTGTCTTGTGTCCTTGCATGGCAAGACCGGTCGCAATTGCAGCACTCGATGTGGTTTTACCTACGCCGCCTTTACCTGAAGTGACAACAATAATTTGTGCCATGTTTCTCTCTATCCTTTGTTCTGCCATTTAGAGGGGCAATGATTCAACCATAAGCGACTCACCGTTTAGGCGAATGCAGCCGCTTTTATCTGAGCTATGTTGTTGTAGATTTTCAGCGAGCCAATATTGCCCTGCTATTGAAACGAGTTCGGCCTCCAGAGAGTGGGCAATGATAACGGCGCTGGTATCGCCCGCGGCGCCTGCCATGGCTTTCCCTCGTAATGCGCCATAGATATGAATGCTACCATCTGCGATGACTTCTGCGCCATTGCCTACCGCACCAAATATGATTAAATCACCATTTTTTGCGTAGACTTGTTGGCCTGAACGAATATTTTGCTTCACTATTTTAGTTTGGCGCGGGGCCGGCGGCGGGGTACTGCTCTGTTTTCCCGCTTTGACTATGGCAAGGCCTAAGTCTTTAGCCTGTTTACTGAGTACGGTTGTCGCGCCCGTTATACCAACAATCACTAATTGACGTGAGATCAGCAGATCCTTTAACGCACTTAAATTCAAGCTGTCGTGCTGAATGGCACTCAGATTGACGACTAAAGGAGCACCCAGAAAAAACTGAGGAGCCTGTGCCAATTTATGGTCTAATTCAGTCATGACAGCTTGTAAATCGCTGCTATTAATATGAAGCACTGAAAGAGTAAAAGAAGCGCCTTTTAACTCTAAGCTAGGTTTTGACATCCCGGCACTATTCTCCAGAAATCATCAGTCGGTTCGCTGATTTTACAATTAAATTACTAGGCGACCATGTTATAGTGTGCCCCATTGACTGGCAAGTTTGAACTATTGGATATTTGATTCTTATGCTATGTGCCGTTTATAAAAGTAGCCGAAAGGCTGATACTTATTTATTTGTGAAGAAAAGAGATTGTTTTGACGATGTTCCAGTGCCTTTGATGGAAATGTTTGGCGTGCCAAAGTTGGTGATGGTGTTTCCTATCGCTAAACGCGACGCGTTAGGAATGGCAGATATACATAAAGTCAGAGCAGCCATGGCAGAAAATGGCTTTTATTTACAAATTCCGCCACCTCAGGTGAATTTATTGGCTGAGCATAAGCTAAGTCTTGGGATCAAAGATTAACTTGGCAGCATCAAGACGCTACTAATGAGCTCAGGCGCGTCAAACCACACTCGTTAATCTCAGTGGCATTGCGTATCTGACGATAAATTAGTGTAAAATAGCCCGCATTGAGCGGGTTTTTTATTAAGAAGATACAGTTAATCATGGCATTTTGGCAGAGTAAAACATTAGCGCAGATGAGCACAACCGAGTGGGAATCCCTGTGTGACGGTTGTGGTAAATGTTGTTTAAACAAGTTGATAGATGATGAAACCGAAGACTTGTATTACACCAATGCAGCTTGCCTTTTGCTCGATCATCAAACGGCAGGCTGTCAGCATTACAGTGACCGTTTCACCCATGTCCCCCAATGTACAGTGATCACGATTGATAATATCCATGAGTTAACTTGGTTGCCCGACAGTTGTGCCTATCGCCGCCTAGCGGCAGGGCGTGAGCTACCGAGCTGGAACCCGCTGCTCACAGGCTCCAAAGAAGCGATGCATTTAGCGGGTATGTCGATCCAAGGCAAGGTGGTGGATGAAAGACGCGTAAAGGATATTGAAGATCATATCGTGCTATGGCCACTTAAAGACGTGGATTAACAGACGTGAATTCATTTTGCCGTAGCGTTATCGATTGAAAATTAACTTATTAATTGAAACGACACTTGTTGATTGGAACGTGACCGTCAGAATGAAAACAACAAGGGAGCGATTCGCTCCCTTATGCATTTTGGGTGTTAAGTGAATTTAAATTCCATCAAATAATGCGCAACTAGATTTTTAATCCCACCATCAACTGATCCAGTTGCCCCGCAGTCGCTTGCAGCTCATCGCAACCTGAAACTGACTGGTTGGCCGATTGCTCCACATCGTGTGATTGGTTGCGAATTTCCATTAAGTTAGTCGCAATCTCATTGGCCACTGCCGATTGCTCTTCGGCCGAGGTCGCAATTAGCACACTCATTTCAAACACTTTGTTGCTGTGGTGGGCGATAAACTCTAAGTCTTTGCCCGTTTGCAGTACGTGTTGTTTGCCCTCATTGGCTTGGCTCACAGTACGCGACATCACTTGGGTCAGGTTACGGGTGCCTGATTGCAGTGATTCGATCATGGTTTTGATTTCAACCGTTGCGGCCTGAGTTCTCCCCGCTAAAGTACGTACCTCATCTGCCACCACGGCAAAGCCACGACCTTGTTCACCGGCGCGCGCCGCTTCAATCGCCGCGTTGAGGGCCAGTAGGTTGGTTTGCTGGGAAATCGCATTAATGGTTGACACCACTTCATCAATTTTACTGGCGTTGTCATTGAGTACACCCACCGCATTTGAGGCCGCGGAGATCTCATCCGATAACACGTCAATAGCTTTGACTGTGGTTTCAATATCTTTCCCGCCCGCGCTAACCTGTTGATTGGCTTCTTGGGTTTCGGCTGAGGATTGTTCGGCATTGCGGGCAACTTCTTTCACTGCGGCGGTCATTTCTTCCATTGCCGTCGCTAAGGAGTCCAGATGTTGTCTCTGGTTTACCGCCAAGGATTGACCTTGCTGCGCAGTGCTACGAAACGATGATACAACTTCGCGTATTTTAGCGGTTGATTCTGCGATTTGCTTTACTAAGGTATGTTGACGTTCTACTAAGGTATCTATGCTGATGGCTAAGATACTGAACTCGTCTTTTACTTCGAAGAAGTTTAACCGCCCCGTTAAATCACCCGATGCGGCCCGTTTTAATGCCATCACTGTCGTATAAAGTGCGCCGCCTACGAAGGTTGAAATGTAATAGCTGAACAAAAATAGCACAAACAAGAGTGCCGCCATTAGGCCATAAACCAGCAGGTTATCGTTGGCGAGCAAGGCATCAATTTCTTTGCTGTCTAGGGGAATAATCGTGATCAGATTTTGATCGTTAACCCGACTCACAGCTCTAGGTTGCTTACCGCTGTCATCGATACCACCGCCACTGCGAGCGATGGATTGCGCTTTGCTATCGGCTTCATTTACCGAAACAATGCTGACATTACCTTCAATTTCGCGACTAAGTTGATTAAGGATAGTTTGGCGTTCTTGCTCTGGTAGTTTGTTATATAAGCTGCCAGTGACTTGGTTAATTTGTTGTGAAGCATTTTGCAGACTGTTGAGCTGTCCTTGAATTAAGGTTTGCTGGGATTGGTTATCTAGGAAAAGCGCCAGTCCAACAATCATCAACATAGGAACGATAGAGAGAATAGCGAATTTAGTTTTTAAGGTCATATGGATAAGATATTGATCTATCCAGCGAAATTTTACTTCTTTCATGAGTGCCTCGATAAAATGGGCCATAAACCGAATTTATATCGGTCAGTTTGCCATAGACTTTATAGTTTTCTGTTTTGTAACGATTTATATGGTTAATGTAGTCTAATTGCAGTCATTATTGTGTTGTTTGCTGCAATTTTGGCAAGGTACAGGTGTGAGTTTACAGTTTAGTTACAAATGCTGCTAGTGGCTGAAAGCGGAAGTTGTTTACGTCAGAATCGAGGTTTGGGTTTCCCCTTGAGTAAAACTCAGGCTCCAAACTGGGGTAACACATGAATTTGCATGATAAAAACCCCCAATAAGCCCTAGTAATATGCCGCTCGCTCGCGTAAAATTTCTATCCTTTTATTTCGTTATAGCTAGCAAAGCGTCTGGCATTAACGCCCGATAACCTGAGCACCCAAATAGCCTGAAAGTTTGGCGCCCATAGCACTTGTTTATCAAGCGCGACTATGCAGTGGAAGAGAAAATGCAGCAGTTAACTGAGATCGTAGAACAAGCCTTAGTCATTATTGACCAGGCCAGTGATCTAAAAGCACTGGATGATATCCGTGTCGATTACCTTGGTAAGAAAGGTAAGATCACCGACATGATGAAAATGATGGGTAGCTTAAGCCCTGAAGAAAAGCCCGCCTTTGGCCAAGCGGTCAATGATGCTAAACAGGCGATTCAACAAAAATTAACTGAGCGCATCGATGGTCTGAAGAGTTCGGAATTGGAAGCCAAATTAATCGCCGAAAAGATTGATGTGACTTTGCCAGGCCGCACCCAAGAGATCGGTGGCTTACATCCTGTGACTCGAACCATTGAGCGCATCGAAACCTTTTTCGGGGAATTAGGGTTCTCGGTAAAGCAGGGCCCTGAAATTGAAGATGATTTCCACAATTTCGACGCACTGAATATCTCTGAGCACCATCCAGCGCGTGCTGATCATGATACCTTTTATTTCAATCCTAAACTGATGCTGCGTACCCAAACTTCGGGCGTGCAAATCCGTACTATGGAAACTGAAAAACCACCATTACGCATTATTTCTCCTGGTCGTGTTTATCGTAACGATTACGACCAAACTCACACGCCTATGTTCCACCAAGTGGAAGGGCTTTTGGTTGATGAGCATGTGAACTTTGCCGAATTGAAAGGCATTTTGCATGACTTCCTGCGTAATTTCTTCGAAGAAGATCTGCAAGTGCGTTTCCGTCCATCTTACTTCCCATTCACTGAACCTTCAGCGGAAGTGGACGTGATGGGCAAAAATGGTAAATGGCTAGAAGTGCTTGGCTGCGGTATGGTACATCCGAATGTGCTGCGCAGCGTTGGCATAGATCCAGAAAAATACTCTGGTTTTGCTTTTGGTATGGGTGTCGAGCGCTTAACTATGTTGCGTTACGGCGTAAACGATTTACGTGCGTTTTTTGAAAACGACCTACGTTTCCTGAAGCAATTTAAATAACGGAGCTGTAATAGCATGAAATTTAGCGAATCTTGGCTTCGTGAATGGGTAAACCCTTCAGTCAGCCGTGAAGCATTATCCCACCAGATCACTATGGCCGGTCTCGAAGTCGATGACGTTGAAGCCGTAGCTGCCGATTTTAGCGGTGTCGTGATTGGTGAAGTGGTTGAGTGTGGTCAGCATCCCGATGCCGATAAACTGCGCGTGACCAAAATCAACGTTGGTGGTAGCGAACTTATCGATATCGTCTGCGGTGCACCAAACTGCCGTCAGGGTCTTAAAGTGGCCGTGGCTATGGTTGGCGCCGTATTACCTGGCGATTTCAAAATCAAGAAAGCCAAGCTGCGTGGCATGCCATCAGAAGGTATGTTGTGTTCATACAGCGAGCTTGGCATCAACGTCGAAAGTGATGGCATCATCGAATTGCCATTGGACGCGCCGCTTGGCACTGATATCCGTGATTATCTGCAACTTAATGATGCCGTTATCGATGTGGATTTAACGGCTAACCGTGCCGATTGCTTAGGTATGGCAGGTCTTGCCCGTGAAGTGGGCGTGTTAAACCGCCAAACAGTGGTTGAGCCACAGTGGCAAGCCGTCACGCCAACGACAGATGCACAGGTCACGATTAACGTTAACGCGCCTGCAGCGTGTCCACGTTACTTAGGCCGTGTGGTTAAAAACGTTAATGTGAAAGCGCCTACGCCATTATGGATGCAGGAAAAACTGCGCCGTAGCGGTATTCGCTCTATCGATCCCATCGTAGACATCACTAACTTTGTGTTGATTGAATTCGGTCAACCTATGCACGCTTTCGATCTTGCCAAGTTAACGGGCGATATCCAAGTGCGTTTAGGCACTGGCGAAGAGAAAATCACTCTGCTTGATGGCAGCGAAGTCACAATTCCATGCGATACCTTAGTGATCGCCGATGATGTGCGTCCATTAGCCCTTGCAGGCGTGTTTGGCGGCGAATATTCAGGCGTGAGCGACACGACCCAAGACATACTGCTTGAATGTGCGTTCTTCGCGCCGCTTGCCATTATGGGTAAGTCACGTCGTTTAGGTTTGCACACAGACTCATCACACCGCTTTGAGCGTGGCGTTGACCCTGAGATGCAGCACAAGGTTATCGACCGTGCTACGCGTTTAGTACTGGATATCTGTGGCGGTGAAGCTGGCCCTGTAGTTGAGGCTAAATCAGAGGCTGATTTACCCAAACCTGCACAAATCGTTTTACGTCGTAGCAAGTTAGATCGAATTTTAGGTCACCATGTACCTGATAGCGATGTCGTTGAAATCCTACAACGTTTAGGTTTTAGCGTCGTTGTTGGCCAAGATAGTTGGCAGGTCACTACCGCGACTTATCGTTTTGATATGGCGATTGAAGAAGATTTGATCGAAGAAGTGGCCCGTATTTACGGTTATAACAATATCCCGAATACGGCGCCTGTTGCTGCGCTGCGTATGTCAGATCATAAAGAATCTGACTTAAGCCTAAAACGCGTGCGTGCCTTATTGGTCGCTCGTGGTTTCCAAGAAGCGGTAACCTACAGCTTTGTCGATCCAAAACTGCAAAATCTGGTTCATCCTGGTTTAGACGCTATGGTGTTACCAAACCCAATTTCCAGTGAAATGTCGGCTATGCGCCTGTCAATGTTCACTGGTTTATTGGCCGCCGTTGGCTACAACCAAAGTCGTCAACAGAGTCGCGTGAGACTTTTTGAAACTGGCCTGCGCTTTGTTCCTGATATCAATGCAGAATCCGGTGTAAGACAGCAAGCAATGCTCGCTTGTGTCATTACTGGGCTCCAAAATGATGAACATTGGGCTATGGAATCGAAAACTGTTGATTTTTTCGACCTTAAAGGTGATTTAGAAGCAATTATCGGCTTGACAGTTTCCGCATCAGAATTTAGCTTTAGAGGAGCGACGCATTCTGCTCTCCATCCGGGGCAATGTGCTGAAATATTGAGAAATGATCGAGTGATCGGTCATATAGGTGCAATCCATCCTAGTTTGGAGAAGCCTTTTGGACTCAATGGTAAAACCATCGTTTTTGAGTTGGAATTGGATGCTTTATTGCATACCAGTTTGCCGCTAGCCCAAGCTGTATCTAAGTTTCCAGCTAATCGTCGTGACATCGCAGTCGTAGTAGATGAGAGTGTATCTGCAGGTGATGTAATGAAATTGATAAGAAAAGTTGGCGAAAATCAGTTGGTTGGCATAAACTTGTTCGATGTATACTTAGGTAAAGGTGTTGAACCTGGCAAGAAGAGCCTGGCGATAGCACTTACATTACAAGACACTACTCGTACGCTTGAGGAAAAAGAGATTGCTGAGACCGTTGGTTCAGTCGTTTCTGCCCTTAAGTCCGAGTTCAACGCATCGTTGAGGGATTAAAGTATGGCACTTACCAAAGCCGAAATGGCAGAACATCTTTTTGAAACACTCGGAATGAACAAACGTGTCGCCAAAGAGATGGTTGAGTCGTTCTTTGAAGAGATTCGGGGCGCACTTGAAAGTGGTGAGCAGGTCAAGTTATCTGGCTTTGGCAACTTTGACCTTAGGGACAAGAATCAAAGACCGGGAAGGAACCCAAAAACAGGCGAAGATATCCCAATTTCTGCTCGTCGTGTCGTGACTTTCCGTCCCGGCCAAAAGCTGAAAACTCGTGTAGAAGCAGCAAACACGGGTAAGTAATTTCGTTTGTTTGATGGGAAAGCCACTCCTTAGAGAGTGGCTTTCCTGTTTATTTTTTCGTGCAATATCTCCATTGTTTTTATCCACTGTCTGAGGTGAATTCTTTGTCAAGACAGCCCAAACATTTTGACCGTCGTTTTAAACTCGCCTTATTACACCCTAGATACTGGGCCACTTGGTTAGTGATTGGTCTATTAGTGATTTTCGGACTCATGCCCGCATGGCTGCGTGATCCTATTGCAAGATTATTGGCAAAAATAGTGATGCCAATTGCCAAAAAGCCCATTAGCGTTGCCAGAGCCAACTTAAGGGCGTGCTTTCCAGAACAATCCACCGCCGAGATTGAAGTGTTAATCCGTGAGAACGTGCAAAACTTCGTTTTGGTGTTGTTAGCACAGGGCGAATTGCTGGTGCGCTCAAAAGCGCATTTGCGTCGTCGAGTGAATTTAATCGGCTTTGAGCATGTGACTAAAGCGCAGGCTGCTGGGCAACCGATCATTTTTATCATGCCCCATGTGTGGCCAATCGATTATGCTGGTTTACGCCTTAACCTTGAGTTGCCTATGGTGACTATGGCCAAAGCCCATAAAAACGGGTTATTCAATTGGTTTAGTAATCGTGTACGCAGCAGTTGTGGTGGCCATGTGTATATGCGCGAGGCGGGCATTCGGGCGTTATTGGCTGAGCTTAAGCGCGGTAACAGTTTCTTTTATCTTCCCGATGAAGACTTAGGTCCTGAACAAAGCGTGTTTGCGCCTTTTTTAGGCACAGTGAAGGCAACGCTACCTGTTGTTGGGCGTTTAGCGCAGGCGGGTAATGCCCAAGTGCTGCCAGTAAAGATTGGCTACAACCAAGCGACACGCCAATTTGATCTCACCGTGATGGCGGCCGTTGCGCCTGAAGAAATGGTGGGCAAAGAAAATGAGGCGTTGGCACTGAACAAAGTGGTCGAGCAAGTTATCTTAGCTTATCCAGAGCAGTATATGTGGTTCCTGCGGGTGCTCAAGACGCGCCCAGAGGGTGAAGCTTCTATCTACAGCTGATGTAGCGTGACTGAAATAGTGTGGTTTAAAATGGCTTTGAGCGCTGTGTGCTCGAAGCCATTTTTGTGTTGAAGAGCGTTCTTTGATAGCATTCTTTATTTATAGAGCGTTTTATCAATAGCGCTGTCGTTCACAATGCGTATCGTGGATGATTAATCCTCGTTCTGTTCCATCTCAAGTTGCATCAGTAACATATCTTCGCCATCGAGTACGCGAGTACGAAAGCTTTGACATGCAGGGCAGACGACCGTGCGCTCACTCAGTACGGATTCAGTCTTGCAGTCTTGGCAAAGTATCACTAGCGGCTGAATTTGCATATTGAGTAGGGCTTCTTTGCAAATCCCATCGAGCTTAAACGTATCGAAGGCTGTTTGTAGCAGGCTAGGTTCAACCCCGCTCATGACTCCTAGTTTGATATCCACTCGGGTGATTTTATCGGCATGATTGGCCTGCGCGTGCTGTTCGCATTGCTCAATCAGGGCACTCACAATCGAATATTCGTGCATCAGCAAATCCTTGGCAGCAGTTCACCTTGGGGAAGATCGAGATAACGCTTAGTATTCCAAGGCGTTCTTAGTACGACTTTCCCCACTAAATCCTCACTCACAGTGCCGATTATCGCTGCATGCTCACAGCGCCCAAAGCGTTGCATGATCTCGAGCGCGCCTAAGGCGATGTCGTTGGGGACGGCGAGGATGAAAGTACCTTCGTTGGCAAGATCCATGGCTTCGAAACCATAGAGTTCGCACAGACCTTTGACTTCATCGCTGACGGGAATACTGGCTTCATTCACTGTGATACCAACATTGGAGGCGACAGCCCATTCGTTCAGCACCGCCGATAAGCCGCCGCGAGTCGCATCGCGCATCGCATGAATGGGAATATTGGCGGCGATCAATTGCTCGACTATGGGCCAGAGCGTCGCGCAGTCACTTTGCAATGCCGATTCGAGCGTGAGTCCTTCACGCGCCATTAAAATCGCTGCACCGTGGCAGCCAATATCACGGGAGACAATAATGGCATCGCCCACGGTGACATTCGCCGCGGAAATATTGGGACGCAAGATGCGACCAATGCCTGAGGTATTAATAAATAAACCATCGGCGCACCCCTTGGGTACGACTTTAGTGTCGCCGCAGACTATCCGTGCACCACTGTGTTTTAATTCTTTCGCCATACTGCGGACAATCGTCGTTAAATCCTTGATAGAAAAGCCTTCTTCGATGATCACACTACAACTCA
This sequence comes from Shewanella sp. SM101, assembly GCF_025654465.1. Classification (NCBI taxonomy): domain Bacteria; kingdom Pseudomonadati; phylum Pseudomonadota; class Gammaproteobacteria; order Alteromonadales; family Shewanellaceae; genus Shewanella; species Shewanella sp. SM101. The sequence goes on along the minus strand of NZ_JAKKRH010000008.1, from coordinate 78,470 downwards.
AATACTGAGGTTCTGCGCCCATCATAGCGAGATCGTTGACTGTGCCTGCGATGGCAAGCTTGCCGATATCACCACCGGCAAAAAATAAAGGGGATACGGTGAAAGAGTCTGTGGTAAAGGCGTTGGCACCGTGCAAATCGAGTTTGGCAGCGTCTTCTTCGCTGCGAAGGATGGGATTATCAAACTCAGCAAAAAACAGATCACGGATCAGTTTATTCATTTCTTTACCGCCACCGCCGTGGCTGAGTTGAATGGATTTATCTTTAAGCGTATCAGCCATGATGTGGTTCCTTGATATCGATACCTTGATAGCGGTAATAGGCATTGCAAGCACCTTCGGAGCTGACCATGCAGCTGCCTAAGGGCGTTTCGGGATTGCAGCCGCGGCTAAAAACTTTACAGTCCTTTGGTTTAGCAAGCCCACGAAGTATATCGCCGCACTGGCAGGCTTTATGATCGTCAATTTCCTTCACAGGTAGGCGGTCTTTAAAGCGCAGTTCGGCGTCTCTGTGGGCATATTCGGGTTTAAGCTGCAGCGCTGAATTGGGGATTGGGCCTAGTCCACGCCATCGAAATTGCGGTCTGACATTGAAGAATTGATTTACTTTGGCCTGCGCCGTGAGGTTGCCGTCCTCCGATACAGCGCGGCTGTATTGGATATCGAGCTCCGCTTTGCCCGCGGCTTTTTGGCGCACAATCCGTAAAATCGACTCCATCACATCGACGGGCTCAAATCCTGCGACAACCACGGGTGTGCCATAGTTTTCGACTGTGCTGCGATAGATTTTTGCGCCGCTGATCACGCTCACATGGGCTGGGCCGATAAAGGCGTTCACTCTGGCTTTGGGGTCGTGCATTACGGCATCAATTGCGGGTGGCACTAATACATGATTGATATGAAACAGTAGATTTTCGAGTTTTTCTTGTTCGGCCAGTTGTAACAAAATTGCTGTCATTGGGGTTGACGTTTCAAAGCCAATGGCGAAGAACACTACGGTTTTATCCGGATTATCGCGGGCAATTTTGAGCGTATCTAAGGGATCGTAAATTGGGCGAATATCGCAGCCCTTGGCCCTAAAACTGGCTAAAGAGCCTTGAGAACCAGGCACGCGGATCATATCGCCCAGCGTCACAAGAATAACATTTTCTTGGGAGGCAAGCGCCGCGGCTTGGTCAATGCGTTCTTTAGGCATAATGCACACTGGGCAGCCAGGACCATGGATAAATTCAATATTATCCGGCAGTAAATCTAGCAAGCCGTATTTCATAATCGTATGAGTATGGCCACCACAGACTTCCATGATATTGATTTGTTGCTTAACCAATTTAGCGGTTAACTGAATATCCCGTGCTAAATTGGCAATCGTTTGGGGATCGCGAAAGCCTTGATAGAGGTGTTTTAGTTCAAGCATGCTTTTTCCTCGGTGCACTCGATAGGGGTGCGCCTTGCGATTTAATCCTGCACTGCTGATGGTCAGTGTATGGCTTCATTTTCAAGCTTAGTGACGATTTCTTTATATAGATCAATGCTTTGCTGCGCATCTTCCTTATCAATTTTGTTCATCACAAAACCAATATGGATAAGTACATAGTCGCCAATTTCCAGTGGCTCATTCATTAAATGACTGCTGACATCGCGGCGCACGCCTAAGGTGTCGACTGTGACGCTCTGGCGCTCAATATCGACCGCCACCACTTGGGAAGGTATGGACAAGCACATTATTGTGCACCTCGAATGTTGTCTTTAAGCCAAGCGGCTACTGCCTGCATGGAGTCGCCATCTTTAATTGAGACTTCAATAATTTGAGTTGCTGGATTGAGTTTTTTAAGCTGCGCTCTGGCTTCGTCCATCTTGAAATCAAAATAGGGCAGTAGATCGCACTTAGTGATAAAAACTACATCGGCGCGGCGGAACATCACAGGATATTTTTCAATCTTATCATCGCCTTCTGGCACTGATAGCAGCACGATATTTTTGTGAGTGCCCACATCATAACTGGCTGGGCAGACGAGATTACCGACGTTTTCGACAAAGCAAATATCGAGTCCTTCAAGCGGCAGATGATGTAGGGCACCGTGCACCATAAAGGCGTCGAGGTGACAGGCGCTGCCCGTTTGAATTTGATAGGCCTTAATGCCTTTAGCGATGAGGCGGTCAGCATCGCGGGAGGTTTCTAAGTCGCCCTCGATCACCGCATAGTTGAGCTGCGTGTATTCTTTGAGATTTTCTAATAGGGTGGTTTTGCCACTGCCCGGGCTACTCATGATGTTGAAGGCCGTGATGTTATGTGCCTCAAAGTGGGCGCGGTTATGTCCAGCTTCGACATCATTTTTATCTAAAATTTTGTGGATGACTGACAAGGTTTTTTTATCGTTTAACTGAGGATTTGTGTGTAACTCTTGATGGCTATGCTCATGAGTATGTGAATGGTCATGATTATGCTCATGGCTATGGGCATGCGCGCCTAGATGATCATGGTCGTGGCGGGTAAGGGAGCAGCCGCAGTCTTTACACATTTTACCTCTCCTTGTATCGGCAGAGTACGAGGACTTTGCCTGACAAATAATGATTGATGTACGAATCGTTAATTTGGTTACGCTAATGTTGAGTGTGATACAAATTGCGCTACGGATCTTTGATGTTCGTCAGGTTTATGGGGATAAAAATGGCGAGCGAACATCAGGGCTTATCAAATAAGTAAGGTTATTGACTCTGATGAATGCCATACCAAAGTTGGCCTAGGGCGATGCCGCCATCATTGATGGGTATCTGTTTACTGGATAACACTTTATTTCCTTGGGCGCTGAGCTTGCTCAGGCAGTATTCCAATAGATATTTATTTTGAAATACGCCACCGCAGAGCACGGTTGGGAGGTGTTGATACTGGGCTGCATAATCACAGAGAGCATCACCTAATGTGTGTAGAAAGGCGCGGGCGATGGCATAGCATCTATTGTCTGTTAGCGGTTGTGCTGTAATCAATTCAACAACTTGCTTGAACATCTCACTGCTTCGCCACTGGTCGATGTCAAGAGGTAAGTTAAGCGAAATGACTTCAAGGGCTAATGCATCGGCGCGATTGGCCGCGGCTTCTATTGCCATGCCCGCTTGGCCTTCAAACAGTGTGGTTTCGATTAAACCTAAGGCGCAGGCGAGGGCATCGAACAGTCGCCCGACAGAGGAGGTTTTTATCGCGCTGCCGTTCTGCCAGATCTTATGTAAGTTAGCCAGAGTGTTTGGGCGTATGTTGTTTAATATAGGTAATTGTAATGCGAGCACAGCATCGAGGCTCATTTGCTCGAATAATAATGCCAGTAACAACCTAACGGGTTGCTTAATGGCTTGCTCGCCACCTAGCAGGGCTATGGGCTCAAAATGGGCCAGTCGCTGCGCTTTATCGAGCGTAGTTAATAGCACTTCACCGCCCCATAAACTGCCATCGTCGCCAAGCCCAGTACCGTCAAAACTAAAGCCCAATACGGGCTCTCGATATTGGTTAACTGCCATTACGCTGAGCACATGGGCATGGTGGTGTTGCACCGATAAACATTGATTTTGACGGGTATCGCTGAGTTTTACACTCGAGTTTGAGTGCATTTCAGCCCAGCGTGAAGGGGCATAATCTGGGTGTTTATCGCGAATAATAAGATTTGGCGTAAAGTGATACAACCGAGCAAAAGTGGCTAAGGTGCGCTCAAAATACTGCTCGGCGCTGACACTGAACAGGTCGCCAATATGGGGACTTAAAAACACATTATTGCCAAAGCCTAAGGCGATGGCATTTTTTTGCTGTGCGCCCACGGCCAAAATCGATTGGGTCAGCGGTATCTCTAAGGGGAAACTTAACGGTGCATAGCCGCGGGCGAGGCGCAATACTTGCACCTCTGCGGAGGAATCCAGTTGCGGCTGGATCACTTGCACCACACTGTCATCACAGCCATTAATAATCGGCCGATTATGATCGACTATCGCATCCACCACATGGCTTAAGTGACTAATAAGCTCATCACAATCAGTGATGATAGGTTCACCGGAAACATTGGCGCTGGTTGCAACTAATGGCCCTTTGAAGAGACATAATAGCAAATGATGTAGCGGTGTGTAGGGTAAAAATACCCCGAGTTTATTCAGATTGGGGGCGACAGCTAAGCTGAGGTCATGATCGCTTCGGCTACTCATCAGCACTATGGGCCTTTCCTGCGAACTCAATACTCGCCACTCGGCATTCGTCCCTGTAACATAGTGCTGCGCCATAGTGATATCCGCCATCATCACCGCTAGCGGCTTGGCTTGGCGCTGTTTTCGCAGTCGGAGTGCGTTGACGGCATTGTCACTTCGGGCATCACAGATTAAGTGAAATCCACCCAATCCTTTAATTGCCAGAATCTGCCCTTGGCGTAATCTGTCAGCCGCTGCTGTCAGTACCGCAAGGTCCGTACTCAATTCAGGTGCGCTGACATTTGAGGCACTGGGAAGGATGTATTCCCCTTGCGGTGTTTTTAAACTGAGTCTGGGGCCACAGGCGGGGCAACTCACTGGTTGGGCATGGTAGCGGCGGTCGAGCGGGTTTTGATATTCTTTGGCGCACTCGGGACACATGTTAAAATCGGCCATGGCGGTGTTGTGTCTATCATAGGGTAAAGCATTGATAATCGTGTATCGAGGGCCACAGTTAGTGCAGTTGGTAAAGGCATAGCCAAAGTGACGGTTATCAGGATTATGCATATCGTTCAAGCAATCTTGGCAGGTGCTTTTATCCGCCGATACTGCGACTTGCACGCCCATTAGTGGGCTTGAGTTATCGGCGTCATTCGTGTCGCTTTTTATGATCTCAAACGTGGTTTCGCTTAATAAAATCGGCAGTGGTATTTGGCTGATATTGTCGATACGGGCGAGTGGCGGTGGAGTGGTATTGAGTACAGTGATAAAGCGAGTGAGGTTTTCATCATTACCTTGCAGCTCAATGGTCACGCCTTTGGCATTGTTGAGCACAGTGCCCGTCAGTTGAAACTCAAGGGCATAACGATAGACAAAGGGGCGAAATCCCACCCCTTGTACTATGCCAGTGACGTGCAACTGACAGCGTTTTAACGTGGCTCCCTTGTGGACAAGGTATTCCAACGCGAGCCTTCGTTTTATCTGCAGGTCACTGTGCTTTTTGTGGCGACTATTATGCCTATGTGGCTTCATACGTTGTGACTTAACTTTTGGCCTCCTAATCATGGGCATTCAGTTGGCGCTGCTTAACGTAAAGTGCCCCAACGGCTAAGTTATCGCCGTCTAAATCCAGGCTGCGATTGATCACTAAGGGGAAGTTTTTGCCTAAGCGTAAGCTGATGCGTTTGCACAGGGTTTCATTGATTAATTCATTACCCGCTAAGGCTATATTGTGCACGCCGATATTTAAATCGATATGTTCGATCCAGTTAGATAAATAGTCCGCCAGCGAGTCTTGCATTGCAAAGGCGAGCTGACTTGGATCGTCATTACCCGCAATACGAAAACTTAAGACAGTGCCTAAGGTTTTACACCAATTTAGGCTGCGGTGGGCTTCACCTTTGGTCAGCGGATAATCGATACGCGGTGCATTGGCACCGTGGTAGCGCATGGCGGCGGCCATGAGTGCATCGCTGAGCTTTGCTTGGCATTGAGTCTCTTCTTGCGTATTAAGGCCAATTAATATGGCAGCAATCGCCCACAGGCTTTGTAAGTTGTCCCGTCTGCCGTGAAGCTTTAGGCTTAAAAGTTTTAGGTAATCTTCGGGGAACAGGCTCTTAAATTTTTGCGCTACGGCTTTTTGTGGACTGCTGTCCAGTTGATGGAAGATTTCGTAACCGTTATCGGGCAGCTCGGGCAGGGCGAAGAAAAGTTCAGTGTCGCCCTTATTATCGCAGGTGACAATTTGACTGGCGTGGGTATGGCTTAAGTAAATGACCGCAGCATTTTTTGCCTGTTTATGACTGGTAAACTTACCGTTGAGCAGCGCACTGAATAGCGCTGCGTCTGCAAGGGTGTGATTTTCTGTGTTGACTGTATTTTGATTATTATCGCTTAGCATACTGGTGCAATGAATATCACTGTCTTCACTTGACACTACTTGAGTCAATACTGCCACACTCAGTTCGCCTTGGTGCGATCGTGAACGTTTCGCCGCTTGCCATTGGGCTTGATAGCCGTGAAAACTGACTTTTTCCCTTAAGGGTTCTGGAGCGATAAAGTGCTTGGTTTGAACCTGTGTTGAGCTTAAATCGTGACTGGCGATTTGTGCCCAAGCACCATCGACCCACGCTAGCTTCGGCCTATTATGCGGCCCTTTAATGTAAACCCAATCGACCCCTTTTTGTCGTAATACTTCCCCGAGCACTAAGATTACTCGGCTGTAGGCAAAGCAAATGTCGTACAGTGGCGCACTGAGTTTGTCGTGTTCTTGCGTGGGTCTCGCGCAGATAAGTGGCTTTTCAATACTCGAAAGCGCGAGCACCTGCACATCGTTCAGACAAAAATGGGCGTTCAGCGTATTGGGATTACAAATTAACAGTTGTGGCCGCTCGCTTAAGGGCTGCTCAAACGGTGTCAGGCTGATTTGCAGATTATCGGCGGCCGCTAATGTCAGTGGGCCTTGTGTCAGCAGTCCCTGTGCCATGGCTTTAATATCTGACAAGGTTAACGCTTTTTGTGCGGACGTTAATTGTGTTTCGCCCTTGCAGCAAGGGCAAATTAAATCGAGTGTGCCAAACTTAGCCGACTGATTATCGCCAATCAACGGATAACAATGCTGGCAAAAAGGCACTATGGCAGGGCTTGATCCAGACTGTGGAAAGGGCAGTAAGGTTTTACTGCCTTGGGGCTCGTCGATGACTTTAATACTAGAGTCAATCAACCAAGCGGAAATCAAAAAATCCGCGGCAATGGCATCGGCCAATTGTTCTAGTTGGTTTTGCTCGCCCTGAGCTTCAATAAAATAGCTTTGGGGGCCAAAGTCATGTTGGCCACTATATTGACCTGAGCTATGTTGACCATCACAGCCTATGCTGATATTTAGTTCATCATAATTTAGATATTGATTACATAAATGCGCGTACAAAGGCACCTGACGTGAGCAGGTAAAATCAAATCTGATGTTTTTCATCTTCTATATACTTTCACCAGTAGTAACGCCACGTTTATAAGAGTCAGGGATCAGCGAGTCGATACTATGCTCGGCAACACGCGTCGCAGTGAACCCAAGGGAGGCTAAGTGGGATAACAAGCTTGATTCCATTAAAGGTACCGCGGCGGCGACTTTAGGGGTCAAGCCTAGCACCATAGGTTCGAGCACTGTTGGGGTGACTCCCAGCACAAAGGTCTTAGGTCTGTCGCCAACCATTTCCATCATATTGAGGGTTTGCAGCATTTCGACTTCATGGGCGCTGCCTTGCCAGTCTATTTCCTTCGGCGCTTTATCAAAATCGAAGAAATAGACTTCGCCCGCTTCTACGCCATTGGCATTAACTGTATCGACCACGATTAAATAATCGTATTGGCAAATAATAGGGATAAGTCCCTGAGCCAAGGTGCCGCCGTCGAGCAGCGTTAGCTGATGGGACTCATGGGTAAACTGATAATTATCAGCTATATAATTGACAAAATGTACGCCGATGCCTTCATCGGCGTACAGGACATTGCCAATACCGAGTAGCAATATCTTCATTGGACTCCTAGTGGTGTGAGTCTGGCTTTGGGTAGTCATAGCCAGAGACAATCGAGTCAACTGAGTTATGTTTGAAGCGTATCCCTGACCAAACCGCCATATAGACGTGGATAACCACAAAGATAACAAATGCCCAAGTTAAGTAGTGATGCCAAATCCTAACTTGTGCGAGCCCACCCATTTGTGCTGTGATCCAAGCGGCGCTGCCCCAAAGCATGCCACCTAAACCTTGGTGATACACATTGGCGTACAACACCAGACCCGTTATACATATCACAAGAGCGACCAGTGAGATTGCTACATAAGTCACAAATTGCAGCGGTCCATAGACACCGGCTTTATGTAAGTGCCCCATCCATAAGTAAGATTTCAGTTGAGTGATCCAGCTTTTTACGCTCATGACATCGCGAAATGAGCGCCGCTCAATGTCGCTTCGGCTGAAAAAATACAGGTAGAAGCGCACTAAAGTGATTGCGGTTAGTACAAAACCGCAAATCAGATGAGCGAAGCGGATCCAGCCTTGTACGAGTACGTCCGTACTTTCAGGCGCCACAAGAAACGGCCAAGCAATATAGAATCCGGTGATCACTAGCACCAGAATTGACAGTGCCCTGAGCCAGTGAAAAATCCGTATTGCCGGACTAAAAATCAGTGTCCGAATGCGGGTTGCAGAATGGTTCATTTTGCGTTCCCTCCCTCGATTATTGACCATTGGGACTGACACGGAACTCGCTCAATGCTTGGCCTTTGAAATCCATCACGTGTACAGAACACGCCATGCAAGGGTCAAATGAGTGAATAATACGTATCACCTCAAGGGGCTTAGTAGGATCTTCCAGTTTCAAGCCAATTAAAGAGGCTTCATAGGGACCCATTTTACCGTTGGCATCCACTGGACCTGCGTTCCAGGTAGTTGGTACGACGGCTTGATAGTTCTCAATCACTCCATTTTTAATGCGGATCCAGTGGCTTAACATGCCGCGTGGCGCCTCGATCATGGCGTGACCTACATACTCTTTATTTGGATCAATATTGGGTTTTACATAGGTAGATTCATCGGACTGGATATTCGTCAGCAGCGCATCAAAGGTTTTTAACCCTTCTTGGGCGACGATGACTGTTTGCAGCATACGGGCTGCAGTGCGACCTAAAGTGGTAAATAGAGCCGCTACGGGTAGACCTGTGCGAGCGAGCAGGGCATTAACCGAATCCACTACCACCTTGTTACCGCGGGCATAACTCACCAATAGGCAGGCGAGTGGACCCACTTCGACAGGTTCACCTTGATAACGGGGAGATTTCACCCATGAGTATTTGCCATCACCATCCAGTGTTGGCAATTTGCCGTAGACAGTGTCGCGTTCAACAAAACCAGTGTAATTAGGAATCGTTGTACCGTCATAGGGATGTTGCGGTGCATCGGCGCTATACCAAGCGTGGCTGACGTCTTCGGCAATCAGATCTGGATTCACATCACTGACGCCAGCAAGGTCGCCATTCATGATCACGCCTTGATTAAACATGTATTCGCCATTGGCTAACACAAAGTCATCGGTCGCCATGAAGTTTTTCACGTTTACGCCGCCCAACACGCTAGGTTCAGTACCAAAGGCTTCGGCCGCCATCACGATATCTGCTTGATAGGCACGCAGAATAAAGTCAGTTACTGTCGCATGTTTTTGCTTCCATTCCTGTAGGCGAGCAGGGCTGAGCATGTCGCGCACCGAAGTCACACCACCGACAACAACGGATTGTGGATGTGGTGATTTGCCACCAAAAATGGCTAGCATTTCTGCCGCAACACGTTGTACTTCAAGCGCTTTAAGGTAGTGAGATAGCGCGATAAGGTTTTGCTCTGGGGTAAATTTATAGGTGCCGTTGCCCCAATAAGCGTTGGCAAATGGACCTAATTTTCCCGTTTCGACAAAGCCTTTAACTCTTTCTTGTACCGCTTTTAAATCACCTTCACCCGCCGCTATGGGATGGTCTGTGTATTTCAGGGCAACTTGTGCCGCTTTAGCAGGATCGGCGCTCAGTGCAGAAACCACATCAACCCAATCTAAGCCGTGTAGATGGTAAAAATGGACAATATGGTCGTGCATGTATAAAGAGGTTTGCATTAATGAACGTAAGTATCTTGCGTTCAATGGAATTTGAATTCCTAACGCATTTTCAACCGCTTCAGTACCGCAGCGGTAGTGGGAATAGGTACATACGCCACAGATACGTTGCACAATAAGGCCAACATCCATAGGCGTGCGGCCTTTGAGAATGACTTCAATACCGCGCCAAAGTGTGGAGGATGACCAAGCCTTGTTGATGACGTTATTTTCATCAACTTCGACTTCGATACGTAAGTGACCCTCGATACGTGTGATAGGGTCGATAACAACGCGCTTGCTCATGGGTTATTCCTCCAGCGGTTTGGCAAAAATACTGGCAACGGCATGGGCTCCAATGCCCACCACAGTCGCGCCTAAAATCACCGCACCAATAGTATCTGCGGTCGCATCCAATCCATGGAGGAGTTGACGGCCAAGGGGTTTTTCAAAGTCAGCCATATCGTCCCAGAAGTTAGGTTCTGAGCAACCCATACAACCGTGTCCAGCGAGTACTGGCCAGCTAGTGTGATGGTTAAAGCGCTCGGTTGGGCAGTTGTTGTAGGTGTAAGGACCTTTACAACCGACTTTATAAAGGCAGTAGCCTTCTTTCGCACCGTGATCGCCAAATTCTTCAACGAATTCACCAGCATCGAAGCGGCCGCGGCGTTCACAGTTATCGTGTACCCGTGCGCCGTAAGCCCATTTAGGTCTATTAAACATATCCAGCGCAGGTAATTTTCCGAACATGATGAAGTACATCAAAGTGCCGACTATGTTCTTTTCACTCGGTGGGCAACCGCCTAAGTTAATCACGGGTTTACTGACCACTTCATGCACGCCTTTAGCCCCCGTTGGGTTTGGATAAGCGGCTTGCACCCCACCAAACGCCGCACAAGTGCCGACAGAGATAATCGCGGCGGCGCCTTCAGCAGCATGCTTGATGATTTCTAACCCTGTGTGGCCTTTACAACCCACAGTTAAGAAACTGCCGTTATTTGCAGTCGGAATCGCCCCTTCAACGGCCAGTAAATAGCGGCCCTTGTAAGTTTCGAGTGCATGTTCGAGGTTTTCTTCGGCTTGCCAACCCGCTGCAGCCATTAAGGTTTCGTGATATTCCAAGGAAATATGATCGAAAATCAGTGAGTCTAGATTGGGGGTATCGGTACGAATTAAAGATTCGGAGCAGCCAGTACATTCGGCCATATGTAACCAGATTAAGGGTACACGATCGGCTAATTCTGCAGCTTCGGCTACTAAGTTACTAAAGGGGAGGGGTAATGCGAGCATGCTCGTCACCATGGCACTCCACTTCATAAAATCACGGCGACTAATGCCGTGCTGTTGCATTTTCTCAATCAGCGATTGTTGTTGACGGGGAGCGAATTGGCGTAACGCATCTAAGCGCGCCTTTCCCTGTTCATATAGGGCTGCATGTGTGTCCATGGGTCAACCTTTTTGTTATTTAAATGTAAATTGGTAAGGGTTTACATAATTGACAGTGTCAGTTTAGGCCGTTGGAGTGTAAAGATTATTGATGTATATCAAGAATTTTTAAGAGATGCGACCGAACTGATTTTGACATTTGATTAACATGACGCAGATCTAATTTCACTTTTTCTAATGGGACAAAATGTCTCACATTTGCCATTTTGGATGAAATCGGTCACTTAATCAGCACTCATGTGATTAAGGCGATGCTGATAACTATGGTTCATTCGCGTGGTGAGTAGGTTAATTAAACTTATATAAGCTTGTTTAAGAAAACCTTAAGATTCAGTTAATAGATTCGAACGTAATCGTTAATGCGGAATATGCTATGAAGAAAATATTATTGTTACTCAGTTTATTGGCCGCAGGCGTACAAGCCGCGCCATCGCTGGACTATCAAGTGTTTAACGCGCAAAACCAAGCCGTTTCCCTGAGTGAGTTTAAAGGCAAAGTCGTCTATGTCGATTTTTGGGCATCCTGGTGTGGCCCTTGCCGTAAATCGTTTCCTTGGATGAATGAAATACAAAAAAAGTATCAAGATCAGGGATTAGCTGTCGTGGCAATCAACCTAGATACAGATAACGAGTTAGCCCAGGAATTCTTGAAACAAGTCCCTGCCAATTTTTCAGTGCGTTTTAACCCCGAAGGTGATGTCGCTCGCAGTTTCGATTTGCTGGGCATGCCGAGCAGTTTTATGTTCAATCGTCAAGGTCAGTTAGTACAGCATCATGTTGGCTTTTATGCCGATAAAACCGCTGAATACGAGCAAGAGCTCGTCAATTTACTGAAGGAGTAATTTATGCTTAAACCCGCATTAGTCGCAGTAACGCTCATCATAGGTTTGAGTGGATGTTCAAGTTTAGGAGTGCAGCCGTGGGAGAAAGGCCAGTTGGCCCGCAGCGATATGGCGCTCGACAGTGAAAAGCTCGATCTAGCACTCGATGATCATATTTATTTTAGTAAAGAAGGCAGTAGCGGCGGTCGTGCATTTGCCGGTGGCGGATGTGGCTGTAACTAAACTCTCCGTTGGTGTTATTTGCCTTTAGATGTTACGAATAAATGTAACGCACAGATGTAATGAACAGACGTACTAAAACAAATGTGACGAGCAGATGTTCTAAAATCTGGGGCGAAATCCCGCGGTATTGAATGGATGGAAGTGACCTACAGGTGTTGTCAGCTATGACTCAAAAAAAGAACCCAATAAATACAAGACAATCGAAGCAGATAGCGGGTGCTCTCGCATTAGCCAGTTGTGGACTGTTTGCAACAAGTGGCCATGCGACTGAATTATCTAAAAAAGCTGACGACTGGAAGATTGATGCTGCGTTAATGTATTACGGTGAGCAAGATAGAGTACAAGCCATCGAAGCTATAGGCACAGCGCAAAAAGCCTTTGGCGATGACAGTGTGCTGGATCTCAAACTCGTGGTTGACAGTCTAACGGGGCCTTCAGCATCGGGCGCTGTGGCCCAAAGTACCAGCCAAACTTTTACTCGACCATCTGGTAATGGTCAATATCATGTTTCAGCAGGGGAAACGCCGTTAGATGACACCTTTCACGATACTCGCGTACAAGCTAATATCGGTTGGAGTGAAGTGCTAACACCAGATTGGAAACTCAATGTTGGCGCATATGGCTCGAAAGAGTTTGATTATATGTCAATGGGCATCAATGCCGGAATTGAGCGAGGGTTTAATAAAGACAACACCACTTTATTTTTAGGTACGGCTTATAGTTTCGATGTGGTTGACCCCGTTGGTGGTCGTCCGGTGGATTTATCTTCGATGGTCATTCGCGATAACTTCACCAGTGAGGAAGCTTATCGCAGCGCATTCGATGCGACTCGTCAAGGTGGCAGTGATAATAAGCAGACCGCGGATGTGATGTTAGGTATCACCCAAGTGCTTAGTCAGCGCTGGTTGTTGCAAGCCAATTACGGCTTGTCGAGTGTGAATGGCTATTTAACGGATCCCTACAAGGTGCTCAGTGTGGTGGATAACAACGGCATTACTCAGGATTTATTGTATGAGAGCCGCCCCGATTCGCGCTTGAAGCACAGTTTTTACGTGATGACTAAAGGCGCATTAGATGCGGGTGTGGTGGATTTTTCCTATCGTTATAATACCGATGACTGGGACCTCACATCACATACCTTAGAAACCCATTATCGGTATTACTTTACCGGCAATTTCTATGGTCAATTACATCTGCGCTATTACCAACAAACTGCGGCTAACTTCTATCAACCTTTCTTGATGGCGGATACGCCACTGCCTGAGTTTGCCAGTGCCGATTATCGTATCGGTGATATGTCGGCTTATACGATTGGGGTTAAATTTGGCCATAGATTATCGGGCGGTCATGAAATGTCGTATCGCTTAGAGTATTACCAACAGGATCCGAAAAATAACGGCGCTACGATTCCTGGAGAGCTGCAAAACTTCGATCTGTTTCCGACTCAGAAGGCAATTACAGCACAGTTTAGTTATTCTTTTTAATACGAAATAATGCTACTGGCTCAGATAGCAAGGCGTTAAACTGTATGGGTAGCTTAGCTACCCATACTCAATTTGCCCCTGAACTTATTCAATCGCAATCCCAGTGGGATGCCATGTGAAGAGGTGATTTATGATGTCGACATCGTCGCTAAAGACCGCACCTTATTCGTTGCAGCGCCGTGATTGGGGTTATGTGGGCGAATTTAGGGCCATGGCGAGTCCCTGTGAAATACTCATAGCATGTGATCAACTCGATATTGCTGACGATATGTTGGATATGGCTGTCACTGAGGCGCTGCGTATCGAACATAAGTACAGTCGCTTTATCGCGCAGAATTGTCTGTGGCAATTAAACCATGCCAATGGTCATAAGCAGCTTATCGATGAAGAAACCTGGCAGTTATTGGCTTTTGCTAAACAATGTTTTCAGCTCAGTGATGGACTCTTTGATATTTCTGCTGGGCCGTTAATGGAACTGTGGCGCTTTGATCCCAAAGCCCAATTACCCGAACATGGCCGCATACTTGCCGCGAAAGCCTTAGTGGGGTTTGAGCACATCGAGTTTGATTCGCGCCATATTGAGATGCCAACAGGTATGAAATTGGATTTTGGTGGTATCGCAAAAGAATATGCGGTCGACAGAGTCGCCTATGAGTTAGCCGAATGTTATCCAGACATTCCAGTGTTAGTGAATTTTGGCGGTGATATCGCTTGTCCTGTGTCCAAAGTGACGCCATGGCAAGTGGGAATTGAAGACCCACGACACCTCGATCATGCTGCGAGTGTACTAGCGATTAGTCAGGGTGCATTAGCGACCAGTGGCGATACGCGGCGATTTTTTGAAGTCGATGGAAAGCGTTACGGCCATATTGTTGACCCACGCACTGGCTATCCCGTTATCCATGCGCCGCGCTCTGTGACTGTGTTAGGGCCAAACTGCGTGACTGCAGGTATGCTCGCCACTATGGCTATGCTGCAGGGGCGAGACGCGGAAGATTTTTTACAGCAACAAGATGTTAAGTTCAGTATTTTCCGTTAGGGCTCAGTTAAGGACATTGAATGCGTATTATGTTGGTTGAAGACAATGAGTTATTAGCCCAAGGGATTTGCTTGAGTTTGGCAAAGCTTGGCATGCAAGTTGATCACCTTAATAGTTATCAGCAAGCCTTGCTGGGGGTTAAAAATGAAAGCTTCAGTGCCATAGTGCTCGATCTGGGATTGCCTGACGGTAATGGTAAAGAGTTACTTAAAGCTTGGCGCCAGCAGGGAGTGTCAATTCCCACAATAGTTCTGACCGCTAATACGGATTTTGACACTAAGCTCGAATGTTTAGACATGGGCGCCGATGATTATCTCGGTAAACCTTTTGATGTGCGTGAACTAGCCGCGCGCATTCGTGCCATCGTCAGGCGTCAGTATGGGCTCGATCACAACAGTTTGATTATTGGTGCGCTTTGCATTGATTTAAATACCCGTGAAGTGACCTTTCGCGATCAAAATGTGCTGCTTTCACGGCGTGAATTTCAATTACTGCTCGAACTCGCTCAGTCGGCAGGGCGTGTATTGACCCGCAGCCAGTTAGAACAGTTAACCTATGGCTGGGATGAAGTCGGCAGTAATTCAATAGAAGTGCATATCCACCATCTGCGCAAAAAACTTGCCAATGAATTAATCAAAACCGTGCGTGGAATAGGCTATACCTTGATTGAAATAAATTAATTTGAAGAGTTAAATAACAAGCTCCACGTTTGTGGGTACTGATAACGCAGTGATGACTTGAAGCATAGTCGTTAGGAAAAAGAAGTGATTCGATTAAAGGGGCTAGATGTGTATTCACTGCGTTTGGTACTGACATTATTAATTTTGTCAGGTATTTCAGTATCCGTCGCTGTATCTAGCTGGTTAAGTACTCGGGATTCTAAGCATCAAATCGAAGAACTCTTCGATGCGCAAATGCTCCAAACCGCTAAAATGTTGGAGTTGTTCTATCATACTGAGCCCAATGCAACAGCTCAGGATCTCGTCATACCCCAAGTGCTCCACGTTCCCGATAGCCAGATCAGTTCCTTTGCCGAAAAGGCCGATGCGCTGAAACTGGCCTATGAGCATAAATTGGCGTTTCAAATCTGGAGTGAGGCGGGTGAAGCCTTAGTTTTATCGGATAATATTGGTCATCAACCTATCAGTCGATTCGTACAGGGTTATCATAAGAAAGTGTTCGAAGGAGAACTCTGGCATGTGTTCAGTTTTTTTTCGGTTAAAAATCATGTTTGGATTGTCACTGCTCAACAGGATGAAGTACGCCAAGAGCTCGTATCGCAAATCATGCATAATGCCGTTATCGTGCCCTTGATGGTAGTGCCTTTAACATTAATTATTGTTAGCTTCTTGTTTTATCTCTTGTTTCGGCCATTAAAAACCTTTGAAAGAGAATTAATTGGACGTGCGCCCAACGATTTGACCCCGTTGACTATGTCATTGCCTAAAGAATTAGTCCCTGTTCGGCGCGCATTGAACTTATATATCAATAGTATCGCGCGATTTATCGCCCGTGAGCGTCGTTTTAGCGCCGATGCGGCCCATGAGCTTAAAACGCCATTATCTGTGATTAAATTACATCAACATGGCTTAGAGAGTCTGATTGATGATGATCCGCAGCAGAAATTCCATTTAGCTGCGATCGATGCTGGCGTCGTGCACATGAGTCATACCGTTGAACAATTACTCGTATTAGCAAGGGTGGACTCGATTAATGAGCTTAATGTGTCATCCCACGCCATTTTGCCTATGGTCGAAGATGCGCTTAATCAATTAATGCCACAAATCACAGATTATGAATGGAATATCGATATCGCATCCAATCTAACGGTGACCTGTGATCGTTTTTATTTGCTACTTGTACTGAAGAATATTATCGAAAATGCCTGTAAATACAGTCCACAGGAATCGGAGATTTCAGTGTCGGCCCATGCTTTGGATGATGAAATCTGTATTTGTGTCGCGGATCGAGGCCAAGGCATGACAGAGCCGCAGATTGCCAATGCGACAGAACGTTTTTATCGTGTGAATGAAAATGAAGGCATAGGCGCGGGATTAGGTTTGTCTATCTGCTATCACATCATAGAATTGCACCAAGGTCGTTTAGTGATTGCGCCTAGGGAGCAGGGCGGATTATCTGTGACACTTTTTCTGCCAAAATAGTTCAGGCAATGAAATGTTAAAATAGATCCGCAGTTTCAGTGACATCAGCTCAGTTGTTTTGATACATTTAAGCGGGTAAAATTTTGAAATTTCCTGCTGTCTTAGTGTTAATCCTTAGGCTTACCAACAGATTGATTCGCTTATTGTGATATTTCATCTATGATCATCAACACTTAGTTGAGGTGTAAAAAGGCTCATTTTACTTTCAATAATGTAGCATTTGGATCACTTAATTTGTTTTTGTAACTTTGAAAACAGAAATAAGCATGATAATGTTATTTTAATATTCATTTTTGGTATAAGCTTATTCTCAAATAGTATTGTGTAGAAGGGGTTAACTGCATCTTTATTTATGAGTTTTTTTCTCCTTCTGATATCTTTCGCGATATGTAAGCAACTGTTTTTTTTCATCTCTAAATCAGAGTGAAAAAAATTCACTGTATACATAAAAAACATTGATTTCTTAGTTTATTTTTTAGGTTACCTATCTATGGTTAGCTTGTTGCGTTGCCCATCGTCCAAACCTTATTCGTCACTCATATGTTCACTGACGCTAGGCGCTGTAGTCGCCCTGTCTGGTGTCGCGTACGCTGAAGAGACAAAACCCGCCGAGGCAGTTCCTGTGGTTACTCCACCGAAAGTGATTTCTCAGCCCAGTACAAAAAATCAAATCAGATTCACTAAGACAGGCGCTTTTGATAGCGAAACTGTCGTGAAGATTGCAAAACGTTTGGCAGCGAAACCTTATGTGACCCTCAAAGATCCTTTGCCAGCTGGCCTTGCTAAACTGTCATACGATGAGTACAGAGATATTCGTTTTAACCCGACTGCGTCTATTTGGCGTGATCAGGGCGTGCCATTTCAAATGCAAATGTTCCACCGTGGTTTCTATTTTCAAGATCTGATCGAGATTGCGATTGTAGAAGGTCAGAATGCAACGCACTTAGCCTATGAGCCTAAATATTTCACCGCGGGTGAAGTGATTACTCAAGCGCTGCCGAATGACGACATTGGCTACTCAGGATTTCGTATTCATAACCAATTGAATACGAATGGTGTATTTGACGAGCTTATGGTATTCCAAGGTGCGAGTTATTTCCGCGCTTTAGGTAAAGGTAACGCCTATGGCTTATCTTCCCGTGGTTTGGCGTTAAAAACGGCTGACGCTGAAGGGGAAGAATTCCCGATATTTCGCGCCTTCTGGGTTGAGCGTCCACACAATGACAGCAACTTGATTGTTGTGCATGCCTTGCTAGATAGCCCAAGCGTAGCAGGTGCCTATACTTTCTCTGTCCGTCCCGGTGATAACACCTTGATTGATGTAGAAGCGACACTGTTTCCTCGTGTTGAGCTGAGCAAAGTCGGTTTAGCACCAAGCACTAGCATGTTCTTACATTCACTCAATGGTCGTCACGACACCGATGATTTTAGACCTGAAGTACATGATTCTGATGGTTTATTGATGTTAAATGGTCGTGGTGAGCATTTATGGCGCCCATTAGCTAATCCACGTCAGTTACAAGTCAGTGCGTTTTCTGACAACTCGCCTCAGGGATTTGGTCTGATCCAACGTGAGCGTGACTATGCGTCATATCAAGATCTAGAAGCCCATTACGAACGTCGCCCAAGCCTATGGATTGAGCCTGTGGGTAATTGGGGGCAAGGTTCAGTGGTGTTGACTGAAATTCCGACAGAGTCTGAAATTCATGACAACATTGTTAGTTATTGGAAACCACGTCAGCCTATTCCTGCTGGCGGTGAATTTCATTTTGCCTATCGCATGAGTTGGGGTGAAGAACCTGCTGCGAAAGTCGGTGCTGTACATATTTCTCGCTCTGCCAGTGGTCGTGCCGATATTGCTAAGGCGACTCCAAGACGTTTATTTGTGGTCGACTATCAAGTTGAAGGTCCGATGACAGATGAAATGCCAGTCGCTAAAGTTGAAGCTTCTGGTGGTGTGGTCACGAATGTGGTGATTGCCCGTAATGCCGCTAAAAATGGCTATCGCTTAGCTTTTGAATTAGAGCCAGAAGATAAAGATCTTATCGAACTGCGCGCTGAACTTAAGTTCCCAACTCCTCGTCAGGTTGAAACCTGGCTCTATCGCTGGACGCTGTAAGGTTCATGACGGAGCAACATGATATGACTGTATCCGATAACTCGGTACTCGAGACGGAAGTCCTCGTGGGTGGTAGTGCTATGCCAAATGAACGGCCTGGCGCTATGGAACCCCAAAATTTAAGTAAGATGCCAGAGGGATTCCCTCGCCGTAGCACTGTGGCTGATGGGGTACGCTCGCGTACCTACCGTCGTGTGTTTGTGGTGGGTGGGGCTTTATTATTATCTTTGTTTGCTATCTATGAAATGGGGGCGGTATTTAGCATTGGCGGAATTACTCCTCTGGAATATTTAGTGCTAGTGCTGTTTGCGGTTAACTTCTGCTGGATTGCTTTGGCGTTTTGTAGCGGTATTGCAGGTTTTTTAATTTTACTGCGAAAACCGCGGGCAAAAGATTTGCAAGTGACTGAACTGCATACGCGAACCGCGATTTTGATGCCGACCTATAACGAATCTCCTGATAGGGTATTCTCGGCGGTTTCAGTGATGGCTGAAACCTTGTCGCAAACGGGTCACGGTCATGCTTTTGATTGGTTTATCTTAAGTGATACTACGGATCCCGATATTGCTTTACTCGAAGAGCAGGCGTTTCTGGTGTTGCGTCAAGAAACCCATAAGCATTCGCGGGTGTATTACCGTCGCCGTCGTAAAAATGTCGCCCGTAAAGCGGGTAACGTAGCCGATTTTTGCCGTCGTTGGGGGTCGCGTTATGATCACTTGTTAGTGCTTGATGCCGACAGTTTGATGGAGTCTTCAACCATCACTGGCTTAGCTCAGCGCATGCAGGCCGATCCTGATGCGGGTTTGATCCAAACGATTCCGTCGTTGATCAATGGCACCACTTTAATGGCCCGTTTACAGCAATTTGCGGCGCGTATTTATGGTCCCGTAATTGGTACCGGGTTAGGCTGGTGGGTACAAAAAGAAGGTAACTTCTGGGGCCACAACGCCATTATCCGCACCGAAGCCTTTATGACTGCGGCGGGATTACCTAACCTTAAGGGTAAGCCACCTTTTGGTGGTCATATCATGAGCCATGACTTTGTTGAAGCTGCGCTGATCCGCCGTGCGGGCTGGAGTGTGGTCATTGCCTATGACTTACCGGGTTCATACGAAGAATGTCCACCGTCGATTATCGACTTAGCCGTGCGTGATCGCCGCTGGTGCCAAGGTAACTTGCAGCATTCGCGTATTTTGCCGACTAAAGGTTTGCACTGGGTAAGCCGTTTACATTTACTGACGGGTATCATGGCTTATTTGTCATCTCCTTTCTGGTTGATGTTGATTTTGACCGGTTTGATGTTGGCTTTGCAGGCACACTTTATTCGACCTGAATATTTCACCGAACAATTTTCACTGTTCCCGACTTGGCCCATCATGGACTCGGATAGGGCATTAAGATTGTTCTACATTACTATGGGGGTTTTGTTTGGCCCTAAAGTATTTGGGGTCTTGTTGCTGCTTAAAGACGGTGAGTTTGCTCGCAGTGTTGGTGGTCGAATTAAAGCGATATTTAGTGTAATCTTTGAGGTCATACTTTCAGCGCTGATTGCACCTATCATGATGTTTATCCATTGTGGTGCTGTGATGTCAATTCTGATGGGGCGGGACAGTGGTTGGTCGCCGCAACGTCGTGATGACGGCAGTATGCCTTGGATGACGTTAATTTATCGTCACCGCTGGCATATGCTGGCAGGTGTGATGTTAGGTTATGCGGCTATTTTGGATTCTTTGACTTTGTTAGCTTGGATGAGTCCGGCGTTGATCGGTCTGTGGATTGCTGTGCCAATTTCTGCATGGACAGGTTCAGTCAAAATTGGCGAAGTGTTCAAGCGTGCCGGTATTCTTGCAACACCAGAAGAACGTAACCCTGCGCAAATTTGTCTGCAAGCGCAAGAAGCGCGCGCCGCTTACCAAAGACACATTGCTGAGCCTTGGACGTTAGCACAGGTACTTAAAGACCCTGCGTTGATGGAATTGCATTTAGCAATGGTGGATAAACAGCCTTTGCGTGCTGCGGGTACACCAATTGAAGCGATGGAAGCCATAGTACATGTGAAGGTGCATGAAGCTCGTTGTCAACAGAGCGCATTAGCTTTACTCAATCGTCAAGAAATGGCGATGGTGTTGGCAAATCCTTTGATGTTACGTAGCCTACAGAAATTACCAGAGCAATTTGTCGAAGAAGATCTCGTGTCTTTTTGCTAACGAGCACTTGCTCAGCATATTTATGCGAGTTTGTTTGATATCAATGCCACTGACGACCTCAGTGGCATTTTTCTTTTCATTATCTGGAGTTAACCCCTAGTAATTAATTGATCTCCATGGAATAGTCATATCATAGTGTTGTTGATTGATATACCCGCTGGCTCTCAGGTGACCTTAAAAATAGCTAAGGGAGTATTTATGATATTGAAAAAGATCATTCGCTATTTGCCCCCATCCATGCGTGTAACGCTAAACGTGAGAGAACTCAAATTGATAGAGCAGGAGTTCAACATCGCGAACTTGAAAGCATTGCAGATTAACCCGATGCCGACGAGGCGTAATCTCGCGCAACTATTACTCAGCCTTTTTTTCTGTATTCCAATAATTTTAGTGCCAAAGGTAGGTGCAGCTGATGGCGCTCAATCCGTAACATCAAATTCGAGTATTGCTGCGCAGCCAAATCTTGAGGGTAAAGCTGAAGATCTTACTGCTGTGCTGCCGCTTGCGGCCTTAGTGCCACAGGTGTTGCTATTGGATCTCGCAGGCGTTAATCCAGTATTTGGCCAGCATTATCGTGACTTAACACTTTCTCCTAATACCTTATCTACTGCTGATTTAGTACGAATCCAAGCTGATGTTACCGGTTACTGGCATTATGTGATGACATCCGCAGAATGTAACAACGCTGGAGCCCCAGGGACGGTTTCATCCGTTATTCCAGTGGATCCCCAATATCAAAGGGTGCTTAAGCAAATCGCCCATTTAGTGCAATTGGACACAATTGAACCATGGGAAACTTTAGTGCTAGATGAAAAGTTAACCTTAGGAATGAGTCATCAGATCGTTGATACCCTAGCAAAGCGTATGTGGATATTGGGAGACTTAGCCACTGAGCCTAGAGTGAATCAAGTTTATACCGAAGAACTTATGATTGGCATTAAGCGCTTTCAGCAAAAGCATGGGTTAAAACAGGACGGGGTGATAGGTAAGCAGACCTTATTTTGGGTGAACCAATCGCCAAGGGCGAGGGCGGTACTATTAGCTAAAAACACTATTCGACAAAGAGTGTTTGAACGTAAATTAGAGCCGAGTTATTTGCTGATTAATGTGCCCGCTTTTGAGATGACGTTGGTCGATAATGGTACGCCAGTGTTAAGTTCCAAGGTTATTGTGGGTAAATCTTCTCGGCAAACACCGATTTTGGACAGTCAGATTTCTAGCGTGGTGCTTAACCCTAGTTGGCGAGTGCCTAGCAGCATTTTACGGCGGGACATTCTGCCGCAAATTCAGCGAAATGGTCATTATCTTAATGAACGTCAATTTGATGTGTACGATTATAACGGTCAACGGGTGCAACGCATGCCAGAGGAATGGCAGGCCTTAGCCAGCGCTTCGTTTCCCTATCAGCTTGTACAACGCCCTGGGGCGAAGAATGCATTAGGTAAATATAAGTTTCACTTTGATAACAGTTTCAGTGTCTATTTACATGGAACTTCTGAGCCAAGTCTCTTTAAAAAGGACGATAGGGCACTATCATCTGGGTGTATTCGTATTGAAAAAGCCACTGAATTAGCCCAGTGGTTTAAAGAGCATTTAGTAAAAGACAAACGTTTATGGGACAAGTTAGCCCCTGGTATTACTGAACCCCAGTGGTTTTCACTTTCCGAAAAGTTGCCCGTGCATCTGGTTTACTGGACTGCATGGTTAGACGATAGTGGGCAGGAGCAATACCGTCGCGATATTTATCATTTGGAACCTGAGCTGACGAATGCTGTGCCTGCCACGGTTTTGGAACAACATTAACGTTTTTGTGCTGTAAAGCTGAGCAAGATAAGCATCTGAACTCGCTTGGCATTTTGAAATCCTACTCAGAATGGGGTTGGCAAAACTTGATCTTAGGGCTTATTCAGTATAATTTGCCTTACTAGTGACCAAAAAGCATACAAAAGGTGATCATGTGACTTTAATATGTCCTGCCCGTAGGCAGTTATTGTTAGGCCTTAGTGGTGTGGCATTATGTTCCTTTATTCCCTCAAAAGCAGTTGCCAGCCGTTCAACCAAAGGGATCCGCGAGTTAAGTTTGTTTAATCGTCATACTGGCGAGCGCGATGATGGTAGTTACTGGGTAGATGGTCATTATCAGAGCAAGGTGTTAGACAATTTTAATCATTTGCTGCGGGATCATCGTCAGAATGTGGCAGCGCCTATGGATAAGCGCTTATTTGATTTACTCCACTCGCTCAAAACAACCTTGAATACCAACGATGAAATCCATGTAATTTCTGGTTACCGTTCACCAAAAACCAATGCCATGCTCGTGAGCCACAGTGGCGGAGTTGCTAAGAAGAGTTATCACATGCGCGGCATGGCGATGGACATAGCGATCCCTAGCGTTAAACTAAAAACCCTCAGAGAAGCAGCTTTATCCCTGAAACTCGGTGGTGTGGGTTATTATCCTAATTCTGGCTTTGTGCACGTCGATTGTGGTCCGGTAAGGCACTGGTAGCAATGATCTGTTGTTGGATCTGCTGATAAAAATCTTGTTCCAAGGCTTGCGATTCGATCAAGTAATGTCTGAGCAGCGGGATAAATTGTTGATTGAGTTTGTTCATTTCTCTATGTTGTTGCCAATCACAGATCAATAGGCTGAGACGTTGTGAAAATTGATATTGTCTTTGCCTCTGCGACTCAATATCGACAGACTCAATAATTTGCATAAGTAAGATCAAGCTGCGGTTTTTTTGTTGGGTGCAGGCAAGCAATTCTAAGAATTTTAATTCGAGGGTATTTTGCTGATAAGGAACGGTTTCGATAAGAGAGACGAGTTCACGGGCCAGTTGGCATGAAAGTCTATTTTCTTGTTGTAACTGGTATAGCGCATGACGCATTTTTTGACACAGCAGTTATCGAAATTTGCCCGAGCTTAACAGGCTTCTCAATTTCCCAGTGTGATCTAGATCTCGTGTTTTTTGTTTGAGATCAAAGCCTTTTCTCTGCCGTAACAGCCAAGATACAAGTTCCTCAATTTGATAAATAGCGGTCTGTTTTGCTAACGCTGACGCCGATAAATAGAGGGCTTGCGGTATTCTTGTGCGCCTTGGGTATCTATGTTAGTATTCGCGCGCTTTATATGAGCCGTCATTGGTCGAAAATGCCGGCAACTTTTTACTCTAAATTTAAGTGAGAAACACATGTCTTACACTATCCAAGCACAAACCCGCACTGAAATAGGGAAAGGTTCGAGCCGCCGCCTACGCCATGCTGGTAAAGTACCTGCTGTTATTTATGGCCAAGGCAAAGAGCCAGTTTCTATTGTTTTTGATCACAAAGATATCATTAACATTCAAGCTAATGCTGACTTCTACACTTCTACTCTGACTATCGTTGTTGATGGTAAAGAAGTGGGTGTTCGTGCACAAGCTATGCAACGCCACGTGTTCAAGCCAATCATTGAACATGTTGACTTCGTTTACGCTTAATTGTCGTAACTGAAGCAAAAAGCGCCTAAGGGCGCTTTTTTTGTGGCTGATTTTTAGTTGTTTGTATTTATGGGTAGACACTTAGGCTTTACCCAAACAACCTCAACATACTGTAACGCGTATTTTGAGATTGTTTGGCTAGAGTTTTTAGTGTCAATATATTGGTATTCATATGGTTACTTGATATTGAAGTTGTAATAGATATCAAGTGATTGGCCTAAAGTGCCTGACACGGTTTCTAGATAGAGTTGTGAGAGCAAGTAATACCTGACTGTCATTTCGTAACCAGGGTTAAATACACCTACTCCGTATTTCACCATTAAGTTATCGCCGATAAAGCCACTGATCGCCACACGCCCTTCATCATTAGTGTCGAGTTGCACGTTAGAGAAACCAAACTCTTCAATGAGTCCTGTCGCAGTATTCCCTAAGTTGTTAATTGCGCCGCCGCCCACCTGTGAGCCTAAACCGAGTGCCGCGCCCATCATCAGCGAGTTATTTTGCTCATTGTTGGCGCTGTTAAAGCCACTGCCTTTGATAATGTAAGACAAGATTTCGGCCTGCTCTTTGGCTGGATTGGAGAATAAGGTCACCACTGGGCGTGATGGCGTGCCTGTGACACGTACACCTGCCACTAAGTCTTCAGTCTTAATTTCCCGTATTGCTTCAATATTCAGGTTTGGTAATGACGTTGGCCCCACAAATTGCACTTCACCAGTGCGGATTTTTAGGGTTTGGCCCATAAACTTGTAGCTACCTTGATTGACTTTGATATTACCGAAGAGCAAAGGAGGACGGAAAGCTTGCTGCTGTAGCTTTAAGGTTCCTTGGAGTTTACCTTTGAGACCCATACCATCAATTCTGAGTTCGTTCCCCACACTGATATTCAGATCTGCAACGATGGCGTAGGGGCTAGTTTTAGGCTGAGTGGCGGCAATGGAGTCGTCAAATACCACGTCTTCGGAGGCTGCGACACCGCCTTCCGCTAATGGCACAATTTTAATGTTGCCTGAAGGTACTGCTATTTTTCCTTTTACTGCCAGTTGCTTACTGTTGAAGGTTAAGTTGATATCGGGGGAGACATCGAGAATAGCCAGTGGCGGTTGGATCACGGCGAGCTTATCGCCTTCGAGGGCTAACTCGCCACTAAATTGACCTTGGGGCCATTGCAGTTGACCATTCACTCTACCTAAACCATTGCCCATCATCCAGCGTCCCTTAAGCTGCGCTTGTTGACCCGCAAATGACATCGACATGTCAATTTTGTCGATTAATGTTGGGTTTGCTGTTAGGGCTAAGGCGCCCTCAGTTAAGGCCATGCTCCCCGATACTTCGGGCGCATCTAGACTACCCGCAAAGTTAAGTTGACTCGTCAGCAAACCTTGCACTGTATTTAATTGAGGGAAAAACTCCCCAAGTGGCTGCAAGTTGATTTGCTTGATATTGGCATAACCTGACAGGGTGCGATCGGGTGTGACATTGACGTTAATCTC
Source organism: Shewanella sp. SM101 (assembly GCF_025654465.1). NCBI lineage: Bacteria > Pseudomonadati > Pseudomonadota > Gammaproteobacteria > Alteromonadales > Shewanellaceae > Shewanella > Shewanella sp. SM101. Next base: position 52,188 of record NZ_JAKKRH010000008.1, on the reverse strand, counting down.
ACTCTGCCAACTGGCCACGCCTTCTGATTCAAAATCTAAAACCGTCGCCAGCCGTTTTGCATCTAAGGTCGCTTTTAATGATAGGTTTTGGTAATTAATGGTGACTTCACGATTTTTATCCCGTTTGAGCATAATGCTGCCGGGAGCAAAATCAAAGTTCACATCTGCAGTAGGCTTACGGCCAGCAGCCCATGCAACATTGGCTAATAGCGATGCAGGGCCGTTCCAACGCATATTCGTTGGTAATATTGGGATAAGTAATTGCCCTGGATTACCTGAGTAGCTCACCTGTGCGCTGCCTTTTTTACCTATTGGTGTATTACTGTTCAGGCAGATACGGCTATTGGGATTCATGAGGCAAAAGGGCGTAATGCTGCCTTGATTCTTGATTTGGTCCCAAGCCAGATTAATGGTGTTATCGATCTGCCATAGGCCTAGGGGCGTGTTGAGATTTAAACGATCAACATCGAGCTGTAGTCGTGACTTCTTCACATCGTATTGGCTGCTCATCGTTGCATCGAGCCCAAGATCGCCCGTGGCGTTGAGAGTGAGTTTTTGAGCGTTAATGGTACCTTTCGCCCCGAGTGTCACTGTATCTAAATTTTGTTCTGCAATCTGTAAGGTTTTTGATTTTAGCGAGATAGCAAATTCATGTTGATCTAGCGGCTTGTAATAGGCCTTTAAATTAGATTCCTGCAGTTTAATGTTTTGATAGTAAAGTTCTGCCAGCTGCGCTGTAAGCTCGACCTGGGGGTGTTTCTCGTCACCAGTGACATTGATCTGCGCCTGTAGTTGGCCGCTGGCCTTAGGTAACCATAGGCCAAAGTCGGGCACTTGTAATTCACCTTGGAGATCCCAGTTGGCATTGGCTTCGCCTTTGAGTGCCAGAGTTGAACCTAGTACTTTGGCGTTCAGCCCTTTAGCACTGACATACAGGGAATCATTCACACTGATATCCCCTGTAATATCGAAGGGATAACCTTGCAAAGTGCCAGTGAGCTCAGTATCGCTCAGGGATACTTGCCAACGGGGGTTTGCAAATGAGCCTTTAGTGCGTAATTTTCCTGAAATCAAACTGTCCGGTAAACCCGTTGTACTTTGTGCTGTATCCGTTTGTGGCAGCTGTATTTCTTGTAATTTGACGTCATTGATCCAGAGATTGGCGTTCCAGCTAATGGCTTTTTGATAATCGAGTTCGCCCGTGAGCTTGACCTTACCAATCGCGCCCATTACATCAAGATTATTGATGGTTAACTTAGCATCTTGATGATGGATGTCAGTGTCTATGTCGAGCACTTTGTGAAAGGGTGTGATCAGTTGGCCAGTAAGACTCGCCTCTTGCCGATTGAGGTCGCCTTGGCTATCGAGTGTGGCATCGCTTACCGAGTATTCAGGGGTCTTCAGTGGCCACTGAAGCCGTGTTTGTTCAAGTTTCACCTTGTAGGGCAGGTTAGGGTCTTGCAGTGTTATTTGGCCATCTAGCGTAAAGTCGGTATCGCCTTTGGCGACGGCATTCACCTGAAGTTGCCCTAAACTTTGGCTCAGCTTTAACGTTAATACTTGATGAGTGAGATCTGGCAATTCGACTAGTTGGTTAAGGGTGAGATTTGCCTCTAAATCGAGTGGATAATCTTTATCAAGTGTTAGGCTGCCTGTGATATCGACGCTGCCATCGGTGTGGCTGATGGCGAGATGGTCTAAGGTCAATTGGTATTCACGGAAACTGCCTTGTAGTTCTGCATGGCCAAAAACATCTTTACGATCGCCGATTTGCAGTGTGGTGTTGTCTAACGTTAGGGCATTGACTGTCACAGGGAAAGGCATAAATACTTGTGGCAATTGTGCTAAAGCCCATTCAGCCTCTTTTGTTAGCGACGGACTGGCCGATGGTGTCGGTGTTGTATTCGTAGCAGTGCTGGGATCTGCTGCATTCGTTACCGCTGCCGTGCTGGCTTGCGTTGCTACATCGGTTGATGCAGGGATCAGTATGAATAATCCTTCGCTGGATAGCTGTTTAACCGACAAACCTTCGGTAAACCATTGTGCTTCTGCGTTAAGACGATTAGCGGTAAATTGCATATCATCCACTTGGATATTAACACCATTGAGTTCAGCAGAATCTAAAACAATATCAAAGGGTAATAGGAGCTCGCTGGGTTCTTCATCAAGTGGCGCGACTGGCGCTTCGTTTGAGTCTGCAGAAAGCGCTAGGGTATCAATAGTGACATCGACTTTAGCCGCAGATAAGCTATTCACGCATAAGCGTTTTTGCAGTAAACAGGCGGGCTGCCACAGTAAATGCAGATCCTCAAGTTGCACGTTCATTCCGGCCATAGACCAAGCCGCGTGAGATAGGGCTAAGTCTTTGTTAATGGAACCAGAGGTATAAGTCAGTTCAAGATCGGGTACAAATTGATCGGCTAAACCCACGCTAATGCGCGAGCCAAATTCAGTGCCGAGTAATAGGGCGATTAACACTAAAAGCCCTAATGGCACATAGATAATAATCCGAGTCCAGAGTTTGAACTGCCGCCACAGTCTTTGAATGAATGACACCGATGGGGTGACAGAGGTCACTATGGTTTCAGTGGCCTCGGCTTCATTGACTTCAGTGATGGGATTATCAACGATATCTTGTTCGCTTGGCTTATTATGCTCTGGGGGCTGGCTCATAGATCTGTCCCCATGGTTAGGTGAATTCGCCATGATCTTTCAATGGTCTCAGTTTCTTTCAATCCGACCCCTAAATCTAATTTGATTGGACCAATCGGGGAGATCCAATGGATACCGCCACCGACAGAGACGACAGGTTCAAATTGATTATTATCGAAGGCGTTACCCGCATCGATAAATGTGCCGACCCGCCAAGTGGGGGTCACATAATATTGATATTCCAAACTACCAACCATTAAATAGCGGCCACCGATAACCTCGCGATTGGTTTTTCCATCGTCAGCAACATAGTCTAAATAGGGGCCGAGTTCTTGATAACCATAACCTCGGACACTCTGATCGCCACCGGCAAAATAGCGTAGTGATGGTGGGATAGAGGCAAGATCATTCTCGTTAGCTAAGTTGGCAGCTAAATCAATACGAGCGACGATTCTGTGGTTATCGAAGAAGGTATCAATCCATTTAAATTTAGCTTGCAAGCGGGCTAGGCGGGTTTCTGATCCTAAATAGGGATCGGCATAGTCTAGGCTGTAAATTTGTCTAAACCCGGATTTAGGATCCAGTGAGTTATCACCCCGGCTAGTCCGAGAAAAGTTAATTCCTGCCAGATAAAACGACGGCATATAATCGACGTCAGACTGAGTATATTCTTCGCGTATGGCCTCCAACGAATAACTCATTAGCCATTGATTTTCTAGTCTTTGCTGACGTAATAGCCCCAGAAGGTACTTAGTCGACTCGAGCTGGCCTGTGTTACTAAAATCACGATTCTCGGCATCATATACTTGAGTCACACCATATTTATCCCGCAGTAAACCGAGGCGGATCTTCAATTGATCGTCTAAGGGATGTGTGAGCGGAATCGTATAAGTGGTTAATAACTTTGGTCTATCGGGCGACCATTCGAGACTGGTTTCTTGAGAATGCCCGTATTTATTGATTTGTGGTGTACGCCAAGTCACGCGCACCCTCGGATCAAAGGCTTGATCTGTTTTGCCAATATCGCCACCAAAACCAAGTTCAATTGCGTGACTTGCCTTAGGCGTTAATTCGACTCGCATTGGAATATGGTTATCTTCGACGTTATCGATTTGCGGGATCACTTTGATATTGGCGAAATAACCAGTATCTAATAACTGACGATTCAAGGCGCTTACCCGGCGAGTTGAGTATGAAGCACCTTCTTTAAAGGGGATAAGATCCTCTAATATATCGGGTTCTAAGTTATGGCCATCGAAACTGACTTGGCCAAATCGGTAACGTTTGCCTGAATCAAAATGCAAACTGACCTGTGCGGTATTAATATCGCGGTTAACTTTAATTTGTGATTCACTAAATTCGCCATCGAAGTAACCTCGTGCCAAGGCTAAGGTGACCAGTTGCGATTTTACGTCGCTGTAAACACCGTGATTTAACACATCGCCGGGTTTAATGTTGACCTTTGCGAGCCATTTATCGAAGGCTCGGTCATCAAGCATTTCACCACTAAAATTAATATCGACCCACTGAACAATGGTTGGCTCGCCGGGGCTGATTTCAAGTTTTAATTCCCACGGTCCCTTGTCATGCTCAATCAGCTTTTCTTCTACTTCACCGTGATAGTAGCCCATGGATTCTAAGGCGGTGCTGATATTGTCATCGACATTAAACAAAAAGGCACGGCGCTGTACCTCTGATTCAGGTAAAGCGCCTAAGTGAGCAACTATGTTGCTTCGCAGCGCTTCATTCACGCCTGTAACAGATAATTTGATAAAATCATCTGCTGCCGCGACTGATGTGACTGAAATCAGACTCAGAAACAAGCAAAGACGAATGTAATGTGAGGTGATTTGCAAAAATGGCTGCACTTTATAGTCCCTGTGATTTGGCATCATTGTCGCCAGAATAAAACCAACAGGCAAGGAGATGATTGAAATTACACGATGAAATGGTTACAAAGGACGCTACTTTTTAAGGGGATGTAAAGAATGAAAACAAAATTAGCCACCTTTAGTTTAATTATTTCGGGCCTACTTTTTATGTCACATAACACCTTTGCCAATGATAAACCGTTCGCCATTGCGATCCATGGCGGCGCGGGGACGATTTCTAAAGCTAATCTCACCCCTGAACAACGCCAAGCCTACAAAGATAAGTTAAAGGAAGCGGTCGATAAAGGCTCAAAAGTCTTAGAGGAGGGCGGTGACAGCTTAGTGGCAGTACAAACCGCAATTAATATCCTTGAAAATAGTGCTCTGTTTAATGCTGGTATAGGTGCGGTTTATACCTATGACGGCGGACATGAATTAGATGCCTCTATTATGGATGGCAAAACCATGAATGCCGGCGCTGTCGCTGGAGTGCGTCATATTGCCAATCCAATTGACTTAGCCTTGGCCGTGATGAATAAATCTGAGCACGTGATGCTCTCGGGCGCAGGAGCGGAAGAATTTGCCCTGACTCAAGGCTTTACTTTAGTGCCAAACCGTCATTTTGATACTGACGAGCGTTATCAGCAATTACTCGATGCACGGCAAAAACTGCAAGTTGCGGCTAAATCTGAACAAGTTGCTAATGTTGAGATGAAGGACCTCGATTACAAATTTGGTACCGTTGGTGCTGTCGCCTTAGATAAAAAGGGTAACTTAGCTGCAGGTACATCGACCGGTGGTATGACGGCAAAACGCTTTGGTCGTATCGGTGACTCTCCTGTCATCGGTGCTGGCACTTATGCTGAAAACGGGGTGTGCGCCGTATCGGCAACGGGTCATGGTGAATTCTTTATCCGTTACCTCGTCGCGGGGGATATTTGTGCCAAGGTGAAATATCAGCAAAAATCCATCATTCAGGCTGCAGATGAAGTTATTAATCAACGTCTTATCACTGCTGGCGGTTCAGGTGGTGTGATTGCAGTCGATCAGCGTGGCAATATTGCTACGCCATTTAATACCGAAGGTATGTACCGCGCCACTCGTAGTAATGGTGAGCCAGCCCAAGTGCTGATTTGGCATGATCAATAATGTCATTGGTAGAAGCATCTAGGTTTATAACTGACATGACTTAGAAACGTTAAAACTTCGAAACCTTAAAAAGCGAGTGCCGCAAAAGTGGACTCGCTTTTATTTTTATATCTTAATTTTACTAATATATTGAAAAATAACCAGATAAATATCATTAAGCAGTATGGCTTATGATGTTTATCTGAGTGGTGCGGTTTGAGTTGGCCTAATAATTAGCGCTGTTTTAACCTTTGAAATTCAAATCTAGCAGTATAGAAGCCTAGATGTCTATATATCCAAATGATCTATTATTACTGTTTAATATATCAAATAGTTATTAATTCATTATCCATCGACCCATAAAGGCATAGAATCCGGCTCAGACAATGCATTAAATGGGAGTCATTGATGGAACAATTACCGATATTGAATTTAAGTGATTGGCATGCGGGTGGACAACGTCGTAACGCTTTTATTACTAAGCTTGCCGATGCTGCCAGAAGAATAGGGTTTTTCTATCTCACCGGCCACGGCATTGAGCTTGCTAGACAGCAGCAAGTACTTCAGTTAGCGGCAGATTTCTTTGCGCTGCCCGTCGTAGATAAACTTGCGGTGAAAATGGCTAATACACCGCATTTTCGCGGTTATACTCGTTTGCAAGGTGAATTGACCTTAGGGAAACCGGACTTGCGGGAACAGTTTGATATCATGCAAGAAGAAGTGGCTAACCCTCAGCAGTCTGATGTGCCTATATGGTGGCAGCTACAGGGGCCTAATCAATGGCCGTCACAATTACCACAGATGAAATCTACTTTATTGGCATGGCAACAGGATTTAGCGGATATCAGTGTCACTCTTTTGAAAGCTTTTGCTGTTGCGCTAGAGCAACCTGAAAGCGCCTTTGATGCCACGATTGAAGCGGGTCCTTATCAACATATGAAGCTTATTCGCTATCCCAGCGCGGATGGACAGACTTCAGGCCAAGGCGTAGGGGCACATAAAGATCCTGGCTATTTGACCTTAGTGCTGCAAGATAAGCAATCCGGTTTAGAGGTTCAGACTGACAACGGTTGGTTAAGCATACCGCCATTAGAAGACGCCTTTGTGGTGAATATAGGTGAATTACTTGAGTTGGCTTCTAATGGGTATTTAAAGGCAACCAACCATAGGGTGACGAGCCCGCCTGCTGGGGTCGAGCGCTACTCGTGTGCCTTTTTTATGGCGGCGCAGTTGAATGCGATAGTCCCTTTGTTACCTTTGCCAAAGCATTTGGCGAACCAAGCTCAAGGACCGGCAAGCGATCCATTAAATCCACTTTTCCACCAAGTGGGCCAGAACGTATTAAAAGGGCGTTTACGCTCTCATCCCGACGTTGCTCAAGCGCATTACGCCTCATTCGCTCATGCCATTTAATGGTTATTAGGATCTATTATGCAATTTAAAACTAAATTACTTCACACCCATTATGCTGCTGATAACTCGACGGGCGCTCTTACAACTCCTATCTATCAAAGTAGCACCTTCGCCTACGGTAGTGCCGAGGATGGTCGAGCCCGTTTTGCAGGTGAGCAACCGGGCTTTATCTACAGTCGCATGGCGAATCCGACAGTGCAGGCGCTTGAATATCAATTAGCACAACTGGAAGGGGCTGATGAAGCACTCGTTGTTGCGAGTGGGATGGCGGCAATCAGCAGTATTTTCTATGCCTTAGCCAGTCAAGGTGATGAAATCGCATTTATCGACCCCGTATACGGTGGCACTGCGGCATTTTTAATCCAAACGTTAACCCGCGCGGGTATTACTGTGCGCCGTTATCAAGACGATGATCATTTGTTGGCAGAGATTAACGCCAAAACAAAAATTATTTTATTTGAGCCCATCACCAATCCGACCTTAAAAGTCAGTGACTACCGTAAGGTTAAGCGTGCCGCCGAAAAAGTGGGCGCTATAACCATTTGTGATAATACGTTTTTAACCCCGTATTTATTCAAACCGCTGGAACATGGCATTGATATTGTGATGCACAGTGCCACTAAGTATTTAAGTGGCCATGGCGATTTGATCGCAGGTGTTGTCGCTGGACCTAAGGCATTAGTGCAACCTATTCGCACTATAGCGCTTAAACATATCGGCGCCGCGATTGGGCCACAGGAAGCCTATTTATTACAGCGAGGCTTACGTACCTTAGCACTTAGAATGGATGCTCATCTTGCGGGCGCGGCTAAGGTCGCCGCTTTTCTTGCAACCCATCCGAGCGTTGCAAAAGTTTATTACCCAGGGCTAGCAGATGATCAAGGTCATCAAGTTCTGAGTGAAACCATCAACGCCTTTGGCGGTATGGTGAGTATTGAGCTCAAAGGGGGTTTTAATCGAGCGGCGCAGTTTTTAGATCATTTGAACTTGTTTACTCAAGCGGTCAGTTTAGGCGACTTAGAGAGTCTTGCCTGCCACCCCGCTAGTACCACCCATGCTGCTATGGATGCCGCGAGTCGGCTAGCTTCAGGGGTGAATGACAACCTGATTAGATTGAGCATTGGCGTCGAAGATCCTCAAGATTTGATTGCCGATCTTGAGCAAGCCTTAGCCATTTAAGCATATTGATACTAGCCATCCCCAGTTAAATTGATTGGGGATTTCAAAAGTATAATGTTATTAATTTCGTCGATCTAAAGTTAATCTCCGTATTTTTTTACGTTTTTTTTACGCGTCAGAATTGTTTTCGTCTGTTAAAGTGAAAATCTGTATGACATAACGACTTACATTTTGATGGACAAACTAAGTGTTTTTAAACTCTCTGTTAGGTTGAGCTTTATTTCTGAGTGCCTACTCGCTATTTGCTTATATCTACCATCTTGGAGGGTGTCATCTAAAGCATTCTTATTGTACTCCAACTCGTTGTCGTTATGATTACACTTCAATGTTGTTTTCAATATGCGTATATGGCTGCATTTTTTGAAGCTATTCGTGTTTATTTTTTATTTAACGCTCCTTATTATTTCTTCCCAATGATAGATGTGGCTGTTCTTATCAATCTAATCGCTTTTATTGTCATAGCCATTGTCGTGACGATAAGTCAACTTGCAGTCCACCTTAGACGACAACAAAGAGTGTTAGGGGAAGATCTATTTCCTAACCTAACTCTGTTATCGATTGCATATAATTTTAGAATAGGACATGAGCGCTCGTATTTTATGATACCTAATAAATTATTCATTAAGTCTTTCACGATAAATATCTAAAGGTGAGTTGGAATGATTGCAGTCAGTGGAATACAGAAATCTAGCTCTCGATTTCATACCATAATTCATCTATGTAGCTTTTTGATTGTCATATATAGCTTCACCATGTTGATGCCTATCGCTGTTGCATTATTTTATAAAGATGGATATATCACTCCATTTTTAATCACATTCCTCCTTTCCCTTTTTATTGGTGTGGTCGGTTGGAAGATGACAAGTGAGGAAAATAAAAATCTGCAAAAACGTGATGGCTTCATGGTCGCTTGTTTATTTTGGCTGATATTTTCCTTAATGAGTGCATTACCTTTTCTTCTTGATAGACGATTGGACTTGAGTTTAACCGATGCCATGTTTGAAGGTGTGTCTGGCATTACGACGACTGGAGCCTCGATTTTTTCAGATATTGATGAACTACCCAAATCGATTTTATTTTATCGAGCACAGCTTAATTTCCTCGGTGGGTTAGGGATAATTGTTTTGGCCGTTGCAATTATGCCATTTCTTGGTATTGGTGGCGCAAAATTATATCAGTCTGAGATGCCAGGTCCCATGAAAGAGGAAAAGATGACGCCCCGCCTTGCGGATACGGCTCGAAATTTATGGGGGCTTTATAGCGTACTTGCCTTAGGTTGTGCAGTTGCTTATAAACTTGCAGGAATGAATTGGTTTAATGCCATATGTCATAGTCTATCTACCGTTTCATTGGGTGGATTTTCCACACATAGTGACAGCTTAGGATATTATAACAGTGCTGCAATTGAGCTTGTGGGTGGTGTGTTTTCAATACTTGCAGCAATCAATTTCGCCTTATACTACATAGTGTTAGTTCGGCGAAGCTTCAAGCCTATTTGGTATAATGCGGAGGTTCGATTTTTTATTCTCATATTATCTATCGTTGTTGGGATCGCTTGTTTAGAGCTGAATCGTACTCAAACTTTTGATATTAAAGATTCATTGGTACATGGATTTTTTCAAACAGTTTCAGTTATGACGGACAATGGATTAGGCTCTGCAGGTTATCCTAATTGGCCCAGTCATATTGTGCTTTTATTATTAGGCGCGAGCTTTTTTGGTGGATGCTTTGGTTCTACTTGTGGCGGTATTAAAGCTGTCAGATTTTTACTTTTGTACCGTCAAGGGATCCGAGAAATTCATCAATTGGTTCATCCTAATGCCATTTTAACAACAAAGATCAGTGGTCAAGTCGTTTCAGACAGAGTCATTCGTTCAGTATGGGGATTATTTTTCCTGTACATATTTTTTACTTGCGTTTTTGTATGGGGATTGGTCGCCATTGGACATGATTTTGCCACCGCCTTTGGAACCGTCGCCGCGTGCATTAATAATATGGGGATTGGTTATGGTGACACTGCATCTGGATTTGGCACGTTAAAAGATGCGGCTAAATGGCTGATGTGTGTCGCTATGCTTTTTGGGCGATTAGAAATATTTCCTGTACTCATCATTTTCTCACGGGCATTCTGGCGATTTTAATTTTAAGTGTATTTTATGGTTAATTTGTCGAATTGACTGGGAGGGTCATTAAATGAAATGGTTATTGAGATGTATATTACTCATTATGCTAGTAGGGTGTCAGAAATCGCCAGTTTATACCAAGTTAGAAGGCCTTGCGCAGGGGACGAGTTGGCATGTGACATTTTGGAGTAAAGACAAGTTAAATAGTACAGAGATAAATCGCGAGATTGAGCGGCAATTGGCAGAAATAGATCTTCATATGTCTACTTATCGTTCAGATTCAGTGATTTCTCGTTTTAACAGTATGCACTCCGCTATGGCGGTCGGGGATGATATTTTAGGGCTCATAGGGATAGCCAAGGAGGTCACTTCAAAAACGGAGGGTTGTTATGATTTGACCATTAAACCATTATTCGATTTGTGGGGATTTACCCATAACCAATTAACCATTCCTACAGAAAGTGCACTTCAACAGACATTAACCTATGTAGGCTTACATCATTTAAGTATTGATAATCAAATGTTAACTAAAGATTTGCCAGAGGTACATCTTGATTTATCTTCGATTGGACAGGGATATAGCGTAGGCAAAGTTGCAGATGTGCTAAAGCGATACAATATCGATAATTATTTGGTAGAGATTGGCGGCGAAATGGTCGTACACGGCAGTAAGCTCGATGGTTCTGCTTGGAAAATCGCGATTGAAAAACCGCTGCCCGAACAGCGAACAATGCAAAAGGTTCTGCTTATTGATTTTCCTCAAGCGATCATGACATCGGGTACATATCGTCATTATTTTGATCATTTAGGACAGCGCTATTCACATATTATTGATGCGCGAACCGGTAAACCCGTAACCCATAACACAGTATCTGTAACTGTATTGGCAACGGATCCGGCTAGAGCAGATGCTTGGTCTACAGCGCTATTATGTTTAGGAAGTCAAGAAGGATTAGTCGTCGCTAATCAGAATGATATAAAAGCATTATTTATTGATGACAATAAAGGTGTACTTAAAGAGATTAAGACAGATAGCTATAATAAAATGAAAAATATAGAGCTTAATTAATCTACGATATCATCGCTTGGTTATGTGTTAATGCCAGTTAGTATTTCTAGCTGGCATTTTTATTTTACTTTTATAGCTAATGCCATGGTTTGTTGTGGCCTTATTTACCACTGATTATGATGACTTTTACGTATTCTTTACGGGATTAGTCATTTGAACTCTAGAGACTTTACGCGGTTAATTCATATATTTGTCCTGTTACTCACTTTCTTAAGGACAAATTATATGGACTGGATATTTCTAATACTTTCCATAGCACTTTTCATCTACTTAGCAGTGGCAATGTTTGCCCCTAATAAGTTTTAGGAGTCGTTATGTTTGAAATTACCCTTATTTTTACTACTGCGCTTGGGCTCGCATGGCTGTTGGGATCCTATATGACAGGAGTTTTCTCTGGTCAGTCCCATTTTTCAGATCGTTTATTTAATCCCATTGAAAAGTGGATTTATCGGGCTATAGGCGTAAATGCCCATTCGGGGATGACATGGAAATCCTATGGTGCGGCGTTTCTTATCAGCAACTTGGTACTTGGCATTTTGGCGTTTCTTATCCTTAAATTCCAACATGTGTTACCGCTTAACCCCGATGGCATAGGACCATTATCTTGGGATCTGGCTTTACACACTGCGGTGTCATTCCTCACCAATACCAATCAACAGCACTATTCCGGGCAGGCTCAGCTCAGTTATTTATCCCAAGGATTTGTCATTGTCACGCTGCAATTTGTCACTCCAGCCATGGCGCTGGCGGTTTGTGTGGCGATTTTGCGGGGAATGTTAGGCGGGTTGAATAATGACAGCGCCAAAGAGGGCGAGGCTCGAAATCTGGGTAACTATTATGTTGACCTAGTGCGCGGTGTACTCAGACTTATGCTGCCATTAGCCGCTATTGTTGCGCTGTTACTGACTTGGCAAGGCGTACCGAGTAGTTTTGACGGTGCGCAAAAAGTGAACACCTTAGATTCTGCATCACCTATCTCTGAGCAGGTCGTTCCGATCGGCCCCGTAGCATCTATGGTGGCCATTAAGCAGTTAGGTACTAATGGCGGAGGCTGGTATGGCCCCAACAGCAGTAACCCGCTAGAAAACCCAACGCCAGTCAGTAATGCAATCGAGACCATTGCCTTAGTGCTGATCCCTATGGCCGTCGTCTTTATGGCTGGCGGAATGCTAAGACGCAAAAAATTTACCTTGATGGCTTTGGTGGCTATGGGTCTATTGAGCGTCAGTTTTCTTGGGGCAACTGTGTACAGCGAGTTGCAACCCAACGCTGCCTTTGCGGGGTTAAGCGCCCAAGGGCCTAATATGGAAGGTAAAGAAGTTCGTTTTGGACCTGAGCTATCGGCGCTATGGGCTTCTTTTACCACACAAACCTCTAACGGTTCGGTCAATGCCATGCACGATTCCTTCAATCCAATAGGGGGATTGATGACGCGATCAGGCATGTTACTCAATGCGATATGGGGCGGTATTGGCTGCGGTTTTGTTAACTTTATCGTTTATGTGTGGATTGCTGTGTTCTTATCGGGATTGATGATTGGCCGTACGCCAGAGATATTTGGTCGTAAGCTCGAAACCCGTGAAATCACTCTTTTGGGAAGTCTATTAGTTTTACCTACCTTGTGCGTCTTAGGTTTGACGGCGATCACTGTGGCTATCCCGAGTATTACGGGCAACAGCAACCCCGGCTTTCATGGGATTTCGCAAGTCTTTTATGAATATACCTCCGCTTTTGCTAATAACGGTTCGGGTTTTGAAGGCTTAGGTGATAACACGCCTTGGTGGAATATCAGCTGCGTTATCGCCTTACTGCTTGGTCGATACTTGCCACTGTTTTTACCGCTGGCGATTGCGGGGATGATGTCGAGTAAAAGAGTGAGCCCCGACAGTAACGCGAGCTTGAAGCTCGAGAGTCCCACCTTTTGTTTCACCCTTATTGCTGTGATTTTAATCATTAACTTCCTGTCTTTCTTACCTGCGGCGGTATTAGGGCCTATTGGCGAAGCTTTAGAACTTGCCACTATGAGTCTGGAGAAATAGTCATGCATAAACCTGCTCAAATATTAGATAGCGCCGGCGTGAAGCAAGCTGCCTTTGGTGCTGTAAAGAAAATGTCCTTAGTGAGTATGGCTGGTAACCCTGTGATGTTCGTAGTGATGGTCGGCGCTTTACTTGCCGCTTTGATCACAGGACAAAAGTTCTTCAATGGCGAGACTGTTGGTTTTGAGCTAGCCACGACCCTTATTCTTTTGCTTACCGTGTGGTTTTCTAACTTTGCGGAATCCGTGGCAGAGGCAAGGGGGCGCGGACAAGCTGCTAGCTTAAAGTCGGCGAAAGAGGCCTTGCAGGCTCGGCGCATACGCCACGGTGAGTTGGAATCAGTATCCGCAACTTTGCTTGTCAAAGGCGATAAGGTGAAGGTTTTACAGGGTGATTATATTCCTGCCGATGGTGAAATCATCGAAGGGATAGCCACTATCAATGAATCGGCGATTACCGGTGAATCTGCGGCTGTGCTGCGTGAAGCGGGCACAGATCATTCCGGTGTGATTGGCGGCACTAAGGTACTTACGGGTGAAATTACTGTGCTGGTTGCTAACGATCCTGGGAATAGCTTCTTAGATCGCATGATTGGGCTGGTCGAAGGGGCGAAGCGTCAGAAAACACCGAACGAAACGGCGTTGACTGTGCTACTTGCATCATTGACTGCGGTTTTCCTGATCGTGGTGGTGACTTTGCCACCCATGGCGGGTTTCGTCGGTGCAAGCCTTGATTACACTATGTTAATTGCGCTGTTAGTGTGTTTAATCCCAACGACAATTGGTGGCTTGTTACCCGCTATTGGTATTGCAGGCATGAACCGCGCCTTAGCCGCCAATGTGGTCGCTAAATCGGGTAAAGCCGTGGAAGTTGCGGGGGATATCGATACGTTACTGCTGGATAAAACTGGCACTATCACTTTCGGTGATCGTCAAGCGACCGCATTTTTACCCGTGAAAGGCATTGCAGCTGAGATGTTGCGTGATGCGGCGGTGCTTTCTTCCCTCGATGACCCCACCCCTGAAGGGAAATCTGTACTCAAATTGGCCATAGATTTGGGCGCGGTATTGCCCGTCAAACCTACGGATGCAACTTTTATCCCATTTACGCCGGAGACTCGGGTTTCTGGGGTGATTTTAACCGATGGTATTCAAGGCATTAAAGGCGCTGGCGATGCGATGCAGTTTTGGGCGCAGCAGCATCAAATTCACTGGCCTGAATCTGTTAACGCGCTTATCCGCAAAGTGGCTTTGCAGGGGGGGACTCCCTTAGTCGTCGCCAGTGGCACGCACATTTTAGGGGTTATAGCCTTAAGTGACGTGATTAAGCCAGGCGTTGCGGAGCGGTTTGCCCGTTTAAGAGCGCTCGGTGTACGGACCATCATGGTGACAGGGGATAATCCGCTAACGGCTGGCGTGATTGCCGCCGAAGCTGGGGTTGATGATTTTGTCGCTGAAGCTAAACCTGAGGATAAACTTGCCCTTATTCGCGCAGAGCAGGCCAAAGGTCGATTAGTGGCTATGGTGGGGGATGGTACTAACGATGCGCCGGCATTAGCGCAGGCCGATGTAGGTCTTGCGATGAACTCAGGTACCCAAGCCGCTAAAGAAGCTGGCAATATGGTGGACTTGGATTCAGATCCCACTAAATTACTGGCTATCGTTGAAGTCGGAAAACAATTGCTGATCACCCGCGGCGCCTTGACTACATTTTCCCTCTCTAATGATGTGGCTAAATATTTTGCCATTATTCCAGCGGTATTTGCGGGGGCTTTGCCTGCGATTGGTGCACTGGATCTGATGCAGCTTCACAGCCCAACCTCAGCCGTACTCGCAGCACTCGTATTTAACGCTCTTATCATTCCCGCCTTAATTCCATTGGCATTAAAAGGCATCAAGCTCAGACCCATAAGTGCCGAAAAATTACTGCGAAATAACATGCTGATTTATGGCTTAGGTGGGGTGATTTTACCCTTTGTCGGCATTAAAGCACTCGACTCAATCATTGCACTTATGCTCTAGGAGACAGTAATGAATTCAATCGTATATACCACTAAAACCCAGCATGCCGTTATGGGATTGAGAGCCAGTCTCGCCCTGTTATTTGTGTGTGGCGTTGTCTATACCGGCACTGTGACTCAGCTCGGTGGCGCTTTATTTCCCGTACAAGCTAAGGGCAGTGTGATCCACAGGGATAATGTCGCTATGGGGTCTGAGTTCATCGCTCAGCCCTTTGTTAATCCGGCCTATTTTTTTAGTCGGCCGAGCGCTGTCGGTTACGATCCTATGGCGACAGGTGGTAGTAATCTTGCGCCGAGTAACCCGGCGTTACGTGAACGTGTGATGGCAACAAGCCAAGAAATCCAAGCCAGAGAATCTGTTCAGGCCGCTGATATTCCAGTGGATTTACTCGCCACATCGGGGGCGGGACTGGATCCTCATATTTCACCCGCAGCAGCCAAACTGCAAGTCGCGCGCGTGGCTCAGGCTCGACAGTTAGCCGAACCACAAGTGTTGACCTTAGTGGCGCAATTTATCGAACCACCGCAGTGGGGCATTTTTGGGCAAGCGCGCGTCAATGTGCTCAAGCTCAACCTCGCTCTCGACCAGATTGCTAAACACGCTCAATAAAACAATATTCTACTGAATTTAAGGATAAATTTTTATGTTACCGATTAAGTCTGCTCCTTGTTCACGCCTCTGTGCGGGTGTGATGATGGCATTATCTTCACTCTCTATGGGCGCGCTTGCCAGCACTGAGACTCATGGGGGCAATGCCTCTTGGCAGAGCCAAGGGAGTGTGATGCTCATCAGTGATTATGCGTTTCGCGGTATTTCTCAAACTGATGAAGGACCTGCAGTTCAAGCAGGGTATACCCTAAGCCATGATTCTGGCTGGTATGGCTCGCTTTGGGGCAGTAACATCGAATTTGGGGATGGAAGTTTAGAACTCGACTTGTCCGCTGGCTGGGCTAAAGATTGGGATAATGGCTTAACAACGGACCTAGGCGTGATACGTTACCAATACTCTCAGGACGATACCGACCTGAGTTATAACGAAATTTATGCTGTGGTAAGCTACGCCGATGCTAAGTTAGGGCTGGTTTATTCTCCTGATTATTTTGGCGAGAATGTGGACGATTTTCAGTATGTTTATGCGAGTTATGAGCCGCAACTGTTCTCTAATGTAAGTCTAGTACTGCATCTTGGGAGCAATTTTTTTGCTTCTCAGCAAGATATGGCACTGTTTTTAGGTTCTATGGCCGCAAGCAATAGCCACTATTTAGATTGGCGAGTTGGGCTGAACCTCAATATGACTGAGCAGGATGTGTTGAGTGTCGGTTATGTCGATACGGATTTATCGCAGAGTCAGTGCCAGTCCCTGTGTGATGCGCGCTGGATAGTGAGTCTTTCAAGGAGTTTCTAATCGTGGTACCAATCAGTCAAACACAGCAAGCCAATGCGCTCTTAAGTCAGATACAGCAAAATGATAAAGGTAAACTGACGGTTTTTCTTGGGGCGGCACCAGGCGTGGGCAAGACCTATGCAATGCTAAGTGCGGCAAGGGAAATGGCCCAGCAAGGTATCGATTTGCTGGTTGGACTGGTGGAAACCCATGGGCGTGCCGATACCGAGGCCATGGTAGCGGGTTTTGAGGTATTGGCACGTAAACCCATTGATTATCATCATAATCGTTTAACGGAATTCGATCTGGATGCGGCGCTGCTTCGTCGGCCTAAGCTTATCTTAGTCGATGAGTTGGCCCACACGAATGTCCCCGGTAGTCGTCATAAACGGCGCTATCAAGACGTCGCAGAATTATTGGCTGCGGGCATTGATGTCTATACCACAGTCAATATCCAACATTTGGTCAGTTTGAATGATCTGGTTTTGCAAATTACTCAAGTGCGGGTACGGGAAACCGTCCCCGATCGCTTCCTTGATGAAGCCCATGAAATTATATTTGTCGATTTACCGCCATCAACACTCATCGAACGCTTACAGCAAGGCAAAGTTTATCTGCCAGAGTATGCTCGCTCGGCTTTAGATGCTTTTTTTTCGGTCTCGAATTTGACTGCACTGCGCGAATTAGCAATGAAAAAAGTCATAGAGCGAGTCGATGCAAAACTGATTTGTGAACTCGATGCCAAAGCACAGGGAACAGATTTTGTTCTCAAAGACAGATTGTTGGTTTTAGTGAGTAACAGCAGTGATCATCAGTATTTGATCCGTATAGGTCGGCAGATTGCCGAGCGGCGGCAAATTCCTTGGTTAGTGCTTTGGGTCGATACCGGCAAAGCGCTGGGCCTTTATCAGCGGAAAAGGCTAAATGAGGCCTTTGCCTTAGCGAAGGAACTTGGCGCGCAGACTGAAGTATTACGCGACACAAGCAGTTATCAGGCCATTTTACCTTACATAGCCCTGCATCGAATTAACACAGTATTAGTCGGCGCGGGTGTGAAACGCACCTATCCTTGGTGGCGTAAAAGGCTGTATCAGCGCTTGATTGAGTCTGGTTTACCTGTTGAGGTGAGTGTCTATCACGCACCCGAAAACCAAATGCAAGTACGAGATCCCATTACGCCTAAAGCCAGTTTTGGTGATCTTCGAGGCCATATTCTTGGGTTGATTGGCGTGGTGGTTATTTTTCCGCTGGTGGCATTTTTAGATACTTGGCTCAGTAATGGCAATCTGGTGTTGTTATATGTTTTCTTGATTGTCAGCATTGGTTTAACCTATGGCGCTAGGCCTGCCATGGCAACTGCGGTGTGGTCTTTTTTCAGCTTTAATTTTTTTCTTACTGATCCCAAATTTACTATGAATGTAAATAGTCAGGATGATATTGCCACTTTAATCTTTTTGATGTGTATAGGGCTTATCAGTGGCCCTGCGGCATCTCGGATCCGAAATCAGTTTATTTTACTGCGTGAGTCAAATCGTTATGCTGAAACCTTAAAAGATGTTGCCCAAGAATTATCGGTCGCCGATGATGAAAAAGCCCTTTGGCAAACGATAGGGCGCAAGATTGCTGGTTCAGTGAATGCCGATTGTTATATTGTTTTGCAGCGTAAAGACGGTCAGCGATCCTATTTACCGCTGCTGAATACGCCATTTAACGACCTTGATTTAGCCGCAATCGATTGGACCTTGCGCCATGGGCAAGCTGCGGGGCGTTTGAGCGATACCTTGAGCGCATCGGGTGTGAGTGTGTTCCCCATTGAACTTGAAGGTACGACAATTGGCGCGGCGATTTTAGATTGGCAACCCACAGTCAACGAACTCAGTCCGTTTGATAGAGAGCTTATTCTGGCCATGTTACAGCAAGGCGCTAATACATGGCGGCGTATTCAGTTAGTGTCAGATCTTGAATCAGCACGGGTGAAAACAGAAATTGAGCAGTTACGTTCCGCATTATTATCGTCAGTGTCTCACGATCTAAAATCACCACTCTCAGCCATGATGGGGGCGGCGGAGAGCTTAAAACTATTGAACAAACAATTGCTAGAGGCCGACCGTAACGAGCTACTTGATACTATTTTGCAAGAAAGCCGTCGCTTGGACAGCTATATCCAAAATCTACTCGATATGACACGCCTGGGTCATGGCACTTTGAGCATAGAGCGTGATTGGGTTTCGGCAGATGACATTATTGGCAGCGTACTTGGCAGGCTTAAACGCTATTTCCCTAATGCAATCGTTGAATATCACAGAGAAAAAGAACCCCCACTCCTCTTTGTGCATGCGGCGCTGATCGAACAAGGACTATTTAACATTCTTGAAAATGCTGTTCGATTTTCACCACCAGAAGAGCCTATTAGTATTGAATTATCCATCTCAAATCATCGCTGTTGTATTGCAATAGAAGACAGAGGGCCGGGGATCCCTGCAAGTCATAGGGATCAAATTTTCGATATGTTTTATGTGGTTGCCGATGGCGATCAGAAAAAACAGAATACAGGTATGGGGCTGGCTATTTGTAAAGGCATGATAGCTGCACACGGCGGTAGTGTTCGCGTTACCGATTGCCTACAGGGGCAAGGCACTCGTTTTGAAGTTGAATTGCCGTTAGACTATCCCGTTCCTGGCTAATCATTTTTAGCCAAAATATCCTTAATAAACCACAGAATGGACTAGAGACGTGGCAATAAAAATCGTGGTTATCGATGATGAGACCCAAATACGCCGCATGCTGCGGATTGCACTCACCAGTGAGGGCTATGACGTTACCGAAGCTGAAAATGGTCAGCAAGGGCTCGCAGCTGTCGCTCGACAGCAACCTGAATTAGTTATTTTGGATTTAGGCTTGCCGGATATGGAAGGTCATCAAGTGCTACAGGAGTTACGGGGATGGTCCGATGTTGCTGTGATTGTATTGTCGGTTCGCAATCAAGATAAAGAAAAAGTCGCAGCATTAGATGCAGGCGCGCAGGATTATGTGACCAAACCCTTTAGTGTGGAAGAGTTACTGGCAAGGGTGCGGGCGATTTTAAGGGACCATATCAAACCTGAAAAATTACCCATATTAGATGATGGCAAGTTGCAGATTGATTTAAGTCGCAGGCTGGTTAAAGTTGATCATCAAATTGTCGAACTTACACCCAAGGAATACGCAGTATTGTCTAAATTGGCGTCGTCACCTAACTGCGTTGTCACTCAGACTCAGTTGCTCAAAGAAATTTGGGGGCCCGCTCATACAGAAGACACACATTATCTACGAATTGTGGTCAGTCACTTAAGGCAAAAATTAGGCGACTCCCCGAGTGAACCTCAGTATGTGCGGACTGAGCCCGGTGTGGGTTATCGCTTTTATATCGACTTATAGCTTGTATCAATAGCGAATTAAAACGCGTTGGAATGACAAGTAACATGATCACCGAAGACTGATGGTATTATCTGCCGCCATTGAAGCTCAATCGGATACTTGCCTGATTTCAGTTTGTAGTGTTCGCTTCAGTTAACTCTAAGTCGCTATTTCTGGCAGCCTTTGTTGACGCTATTTTTGTCCTGTTAGCTCTTGTTGACATTGGATTATACCAATCGTATTAAATATCTGTTCATTCAGCGGGAGTTCAACGCGCTTTAGACAAGGCGAAGGCATGAAGGCATAGTGGTGCTCTGTCGACAGCCTTAAACGCAGTATAAAGCGCGTTGAAACCCGCCCTTCGGGAGCCACACAGGCATCCCACTCCCGTGTTGCATAGACTTAAAAGGGAATAACCATTTCTGCGTCAATGCGCCTTGGATTGAGATGCCTGTGAGGCTCTGAACTGATTAGATATTTAATGTGATTGGTATTATGCACTAGATAAGCCCAATCGATATAAATCGCACATTCTTGCCGATATTTTGACTAGACTACAAACGTAGGGTTAATTCGAGGGAAAGACTATGGACTTAATTAAAATCCGCGACCATATGGATCGCCAGCCCGTGTTGCTGCGCGCTAATATGTCGCTCGCGACTGCGGTCGAAAAGCTGTTAGATAATAATAAAATGGGCGCAGCAGTGGTTGATGATGCGGGCGATTTGGTGGGCTTTTTATCCCAGCAGGATTGTTTGGCTGTGATGATCAAAAGTAGCTATCACTGTGATATGACCTCAGTGGTGAAGGATTGCATGCGAACTGAAGTGCTGTTCGTTGGGCCAGATGACAGTATTTTGCAGCTCGCCGAACAAATGCTAGGGCCTAAACCTAAAGTGTATCCAGTGGTTGAACATGGCAAAGTAATTGGCACGATTAATCGCACCAATGTGCTCAAAGCCATGAATATCTATATGCAACAATGTTATCTGTCACCGGTTTAATCTAAGTCGAGCCAGTGCGAAACTGACACGCCATATACTGAGTGCAGAGTAAATTAGCAATACCATTACGCCACTTTCCTTGCTAGGATCGCCGTTTTTGATGCTAGCAATGGAATTTGGATTTGAACTCAGACAAACATCCGCTATCGAACGCCTTTCTTAATCTTTGTTATCAGAGCGACGCGTCGCGGATCCGTCGTCGTTTATTTAAGCTCAATAAAGAAGCCGACTCAGATAAAAAGACCCAAGTCTTAGCTCAGCTGAGCGAGCAAGCGCAGGCGGCGTTTGAGAAGGTTGAGCAGCGCCGTAACGCTCGGCCTAAAATCCACTATCCTGAAAACCTGCCCGTTTCCTTGATGCGCGATGATATTGCACGCGCGATTGCGGGCAATCAAGTGGTGATCATCGCTGGTGAAACGGGCTCGGGTAAAACGACCCAGTTACCTAAAATATGTTTGGAATTAGGCCTAGGTTGCCGTGGCATGATAGGCCACACCCAGCCACGACGTTTAGCAGCCCGCAGTGTGGCGAGCCGAGTCGCCGAAGAATTACAAAGTCCGCTCGGTGAAGTGGTTGGCTTTAAAGTGCGTTTTGCCGATGCGCTTAAGAGTGACTCTTATATCAAGTTGATGACCGACGGTATTTTACTGGCGGAATTAACCTCCGATCGCAATCTCGATCAATACGATACCATCATCATAGATGAGGCCCACGAGCGCAGCCTCAACATCGATTTTATTCTGGGCTACCTCAAACAAATTCTCAAAAGACGCCCCGATCTCAAAGTTATTATCACGTCGGCGACCATAGACGTTGAGCGTTTTTCTAAGCATTTTAATAATGCGCCTATTATCGAAGTGTCGGGCCGTACCTTTCCGGTCGAAACCCGTTACCGACCCTTAGTGCAAGATAGCGATGCCGATTTAGATCAAATCGAAGGCATTTTTGCCGCCGTCGATGAGCTGGTGGCCGAAGGGCTGGGTGACATTCTGATCTTTATGAACGGCGAGCGGGAAATTCGCGATACGGCCGAACAATTAAGTCGGCGTAATTACCGCGATACCGAAATTTTGCCGCTGTACGCGCGTTTATCTTACGGTGAGCAGTCTAAAGTCTTCAGTAGTCACAGAGGTCGGCGGATTGTATTAGCGACCAACGTGGCGGAAACCTCGCTGACTGTGCCGGGCATTCGCTACGTTATCGACCCAGGTACGGCGCGTATCAGCCGCTATAGCTATCGGACTAAGGTGCAACGCTTACCGATTGAACCTATCTCGCAGGCGAGCGCCAATCAGCGTCAAGGCCGTTGTGGACGTGTAGGGCCGGGTATCTGTATTCGTTTGTACGATGAGGCGGATTTTAATAATCGTCCGGCCTTTACCGATCCTGAAATCTTGCGCACTAACTTGGCTTCGGTCATTTTGCAAATGCTGGCCATCGGCCTAGGTGATATCGCCGGTTTCCCCTTTATCGAGCCACCCGATCCACGCCATATCCGCGATGGTTTCCTGTTGCTCGAAGAATTACAAGCGGTTGAGAGCAAACACGGCAAGCTAGTGCTGACGCCACTTGGGCGCAACTTGGCGCAAATTCCTGTGGATCCGCGTTTGGCGCGTATGGTGGTCGAGAGTCAGCAGTTAGGTTGTTTAAACGAAGTGCTAGTGATTGCCGCGGGCTTGTCGATTCAAGATCCCCGCGAGCGTCCGATGGAGAAGAAGCAAGCCAGTGATGAAGCCCATCGCCGTTTTGCCGATCCCAGTTCCGATTTCGTCAGTTGGATAAACCTGTGGCAGCACTTAAAAGATCAACAAAAAGAGTTATCTGCTAGTCAGTTTCGTAAAAAGTGCCGCGATGAATATTTAGCCTATTTGCGCGTGCGCGAGTGGCAGGATTTATACGCCCAGCTTAAGCAAGCCGTGCACGATTTAAAGTGGCGCTTAAACGATACACCAGCCAATTACGACAGCTTGCACCGCGCGCTCTTATCGGGCTTATTGAGCCATGTGGGTTTTAAAGATAACAATAACGAGTACTTAGGTGCCCGTAATCGTAAGTTTTTTGTATTCCCTGGTTCGCCACTGGCCAAAAAAGGCCCTAAGTGGATCATGGCCGCTGAGCTTACCGAAACCTCACGCTTATTTGCTCGCTGCTGCGCCAAAATCGAACCCGAATGGCTAGAGCCCTTAGCGGCGCATTTGATCAAGAAAAGCTATGTGGAGCCCCATTTTGAGGCAAAACCTGGCAGCGTTATCGCCCTTGAGAATCAAGTGCTCTACGGTTTGACGGTTGTGCACCGTCGTAAAGTGCAATACGGCCCCATCGATCCTGTTGAAGCGCGTGAGATTTTTATCCGCAGCGCTTTGGCAGAAGGGCAGTTACAGACCCAAGAAGCGTTTTTTGTCGCTAACCAAAAGCTGCTCGAAGACATTGAATCACTCGAACATAAATCCCGTCGCCGCGATATTTTGGTGGACGAGCAAGTGTTAGTGGATTTTTACGAGCCGCGGATCCCTGAAGGGATTTACAACGCGCAGCTGTTTTTTGGCTGGTGGAAGAAGGCCAAGCGCGAGCAACCGGATTTACTCGATTTCAGCAAAGCACTGTTAATGCAGCGCAATGCCGACCATATCTCGACCTTGGATTTCCCCGATACGTGGCACAAGGGCAATTTGCGCCTACAGCTAAGTTATCACTTTGAACCCGCGGCGGCGGATGACGGCGTGTCGGTTCACATTCCGGTGGCGCTGCTTAATCAAATCGACGATAGCGATTTTGATTGGCTAGTGGCAGGGCTAAGGGAAGAAAAGTGCATCGCTCTGATCAAATCTTTGCCTAAGAGTTTACGACGTAACTTTGTGCCCGCGCCTGACTATGCCCGCGCTTGTGTGCAGGCCATGGTGCCTTTTAGTGCCAGTTTGCTTGAGGCCATGTGCAAGCAATTATTGCGCATGAGTGGCACGCGTATATCGCCGGAAGATTTTGATTTAACGCAACTGCCCGCGCATTTGCAGATGAACTTTAAAATCGAAGACGATAAACACAACTTAGTCGCCGAAGGTCGGGTGCTCGATACCTTAAAAGCCGAGTTGCAGGGCGTGGTGGCGAAAGCCATTCGTCAGGTGGCGGATAAAGGTATAGAGCAAGAAGCGTTAACTGAGTGGTCCTTCGGCGATTTACCCAAGCAATATCAGCAGCAAAAAGGCAATTATCAAGTGCGGGCGTTTCCGGCGCTGATCGATAAAAAAGACAGTGTTGCGATCAAATTATTTGATGACGAATTTGAAGCCTTAGATGCCCATCGCCAAGGTCTGCGACGCTTATTGCTGCTAAACATTCCATCACCGGTGAAACACTTACAGCAAGCTTTGCCGAATAAGGCGAAATTGGCGATGTATTTCAATCCCTTCGGTCAAGTGCAAATCTTGATTGATGACATTATTGCCGCCGCTGTGCAGCAATTGTTGGATGAAAAAGCCCTCGATGTGCGTAATCAAACCCAATTTGAGCAGGCAAAGGACTGGGTTCGCCAAGAACTCAACCCGACCGCAGAGCAAATTGCCCTGAAGGTTGAGCAGATTTTGACCTTATACCAGAGCATTAAAAAGCGTCTCAAGGGCAAAATTAGCTTAGATATCGCTTTTGCTATGAGTGATATTCAAAGCCAATTAGACAAATTAGTTTTTAAAGGGTTTGTTGAATCCTGCGGTTGGAATCGTTTAGTCGATGTGGCGCGTTACTTAAAAGCGATTGAAATCCGTGTCGAGAAGTTGCCTGTCGATCCGACTCGTGACCGTTTGCATATGCAGAGCATTAACA
The DNA here is from genome assembly GCF_025654465.1 of Shewanella sp. SM101. NCBI lineage: Bacteria > Pseudomonadati > Pseudomonadota > Gammaproteobacteria > Alteromonadales > Shewanellaceae > Shewanella > Shewanella sp. SM101. The sequence goes on along the minus strand of NZ_JAKKRH010000008.1, from coordinate 27,093 downwards.
AGGTGCAGGAAGCATTGAATGCACAATTGGCGAAAGTGCCACGATCGCAGCCGACACCGCCCGCGTTAATTGAAGCGCGCTGGATGATTGAAGAGTATCGTGTTTCCTGTTTTGCGCAGGTGTTAGGCACGGCTTATCCGATATCGGAAAAACGCATTTTGAATCATATCCAACAGGTTTAATGGACTGATGTAAAGGTTGAACTGAGCGCCTTTGTCCGATTAATGTAACAATAACGCGATCAAAAAATGACTAAATAAACCGAGAAAACTAACTATTTTCTCGGTTTTTTATTTTCCCTATGCTTACTCTGCTCACGCGATATACCTCCAGTGATGCGCCATGAAATGAGCGCTTTTTCTGGGTGGCAGCGATGCTTTTATGCCGAATATCTTTCTTTTGGGATCAAGTCGTTATCTCGCATGTTTTAACACCTTTCTATTGCCTACTCCTTTATGAATACTCAGGTTTTTTTGGCGGTTTTTCTGTTGTTTTCTTGCAGTGATTTATCTATTTCAGTCGCTTATTAATCATAAAATCAATTCAATCATCTAACTTGTAATTGCAAAAAACGTTTAAAAACTGAGATCTGACGAATACTCACATCAAATTGATGATCTGGATCAAGCATCATCCGCTTTACCAATTTGGAGGTATACATTTTGTTAACAACTAAAAGGTATGATCGCTTCGTGATCCAAAGATGCAATAGATATACATTAAACCTGCCGCTGGCGATTTTTTGCAGCGCATTCAAAGTGGCAGGAACACACCTCTTGGAGGATGCATGAGTGCTAGCACCGCAGAAGAAAAATCCTTAGAACTGAAAATCTTTATCTTTTTAACCGTGTTTCTCGCACCGTTATTGTCCGTACTACTGGTCAGTGGTCTGGGCTTTGCTATTTGGTTCAGCCAAATTTTGACGGGTCCACCGGGCGCTGGTTAAACGTAACATCATCAAATAGTTAAAAATAAGAGTGGAATGTCGGATGAGCAAAGAACTCCATATCACCAGTTTAGTGGTGCAGGTCTTACCGCAGAAAATGGCAGATGTTAGACAACAGATAATGACCATTGAAAATGCCGAACTTTCCGTCAACAACGAAGTGAAATTGGTCGTCGTGATCGAAGGCGAGACGCAACGCGCCTTGATGGACAGTATCGAAGCGATCAATGCCATTCCGGGCGTGTTATCAGCCACTATGGTTTACCACCAGAGTGAAGTGCTCGAAGAGGGTGAAGAATGAATATGAACAGACGTGACTTTATTAAGGCCAATGCGGTGATTGCCGCGGCAGGCGCCGCTGGTTTAGCCTTGCCCGCTGGCGCAAGCAACTTAATTACCAGCTCAGAACAAACCAAATTAGAGTGGAATAAAGCCCCTTGCCGTTTTTGCGGCACGGGCTGCTCCGTGATTGTCGCAACTCGCGACGGCAAAGTGGTTGCCACCCATGGCGATGCCAACAGTGAAGTGAACCGTGGGCTCAACTGTATCAAGGGCTATTTCCTGTCGAAAATCATGTATGGCAGCGATCGCTTAACCACGCCTATGCTGCGGATGACAGATGGCAAATACGACAAGCACGGTGAGTTTTCGCCCATCAGTTGGGACAGTGCCTTTGACATCATGGCGCAAAAATGGAAAGAGACCATTAAAGCCAAGGGCCCAACCGCTGTGGGCATGTTTGGCTCGGGCCAATGGACAGTGTGGGAAGGTTATGCTGCCGTTAAGCTGATGAAAGCGGGTTTTGGCTCGAATAATATCGATCCGAATGCGCGTCACTGTATGGCGTCAGCTGTGGTCGGGTTTATGCGCACCTTCGGTATCGACGAACCTATGGGTTGCTATGACGATATGGAAGCCGCCGATGCCTTTGTCCTTTGGGGCTCGAATATGGCGGAGATGCACCCGATCCTCTGGAGTCGAGTGACAGACAGACGTCTCAGTGCCAGCCATGTAAAAGTGGCCGTGTTGTCGACTTTTGAACACAGATCCTTCGATTTGGCCGACTTGCCGATCGTGTTCACCCCGCAAACCGATTTAGCCATTTTGAACTACATAGCTAACTACATCATTCAGAATGATAAAGTGAACTGGGACTTCGTGAAGAAACACGTTAACTTCCGTCAGGGCACAACAGATATTGGTTATGGTTTACGTCCGACACATCCCCTTGAGAAAAAAGCGAAAAATGTTAAAACGGCGGGGGATTCAACCCCAATTGATTTTGAGACCTTTAAAGCCTTCGTGGCGGATTATAGCGTCGAAAAAGTCAGTAAGTTGTCGGGCGTGCCCGAGGATAAACTGATTGCGCTGGCCAAGCTGTATGCCGATCCCGATATCAAAGTGACCTCATTTTGGACCATGGGTTTTAACCAACATACCCGAGGTGTGTGGTGTAACAACCTGATTTATAACATTCATCTCTTGATGGGTAAAATTTCAACCCCAGGTAACAGTCCATTCTCTTTGACGGGTCAACCATCAGCCTGTGGCACGGCCCGTGAAGTAGGGACGTTTTCCCATCGCTTACCCGCCGATATGGTCGTGACCAATCCTGAACACAGAAAGCATGCCGAAGACATTTGGAAGATCCCAAGCGGCATTATTCCACCTAAACCCGGTTATCACGCCGTTGAGCAAAACCGTCGTCTAAAAGATGGCGACTTGAATTGTTACTGGGTGCAAGTGAACAACAATATGCAGGCGGGCCCAAACATCAATGAAGAAGGTTTACCGGGTTACCGTAACCCTGCCAACTTTATCGTGGTGTCCGATGCCTATCCGACGGTGACGACTCAAGCTGCCGATTTGATTTTGCCCACTGCTATGTGGGTGGAAAAAGAGGGCGCCTACGGTAACGCCGAGCGTCGCACTCAGTTCTGGCATCAAATGGTACAGGCACCGGGTGAGTCCCATTCGGATCTGTGGCAGTTGATGGAATTTGCAAAACGTTTCACCACAGATGAAGTGTGGCCAAAGGACGTATTAGCCGCCAATCCAGAGTTCAAAGGCAAAACGCTTTTCGAAGTCCTATATCAAAATGGCCATGTCGATAAGTTTCCGCTTGCGGATGCCGATCCTAAGTATTTGAACGATGAGGCTAAACATTTTGGCTTCTATGTCCAAAAAGGCTTATTCGAGGAATATGCGACCTTTGGCCGCGGCCATGGCCACGATCTCGCCCCATTTGATGTTTACCATGAGGCTCATGGTCTACGTTGGCCTGTGGTCGATGGTAAAGAAACTAAGTGGCGCTTCCGTGAAGGCACAGATCCTTATGTTAAGGCGGGTAAGGGCTTTGAGTTTTACGGTCATCCCGATGGTCGTGCGGTGATTTTCGCGCTGCCCTATGAACCTGCCGCAGAAGCGCCCGATGAAGAATATGATATCTGGTTGTCGACGGGTCGAGTGTTGGAACACTGGCATTCGGGTTCTATGACCCAACGTGTGCCTGAGTTATATCGTGCTTTCCCCGATGCCGTATGTTTTATGCACCCCGAAGATGCGAAGAAACGCGGTCTGCGCCGTGGCGATGAAATTCGCGTGGTGTCCCGTCGCGGTGAAATTAAGACCCGAGTCGAAACCCGTGGCCGCAATAAACCGCCCGTGGGTTTAGTGTTCGTGCCTTGGTTTGATGCTAGCCAGCTCATTAATAAAGTCACTTTAGATGCGACAGATCCCTTGTCAAAACAAACTGACTTTAAAAAGTGTGCGGTGAAGATCGTCAAGGTTTAAGGAGAACACGATGAAAACCCTAAAATTAGTCTCAGCGATCGGTTTATTGGTATTTGGCTCATTCATCATGACAAGTGTGTCTGCCGCCAGTATACCCGAAGATAAAATTGATACCCTGCGCCAAGCGCCTATCAATGTCGAGCCTACGCCACCTGCGATGCAAAGTGTGCGTAATACCGATGTGAAGGAAGTGCGCAGCTATCCCATGCAACCACCGGTGATCCCACACAAGATCGACGGCTATCAGCTTGATCTTAAAGTGAACAAGTGTATGGCTTGCCATGCTCGTAGCCGCATTGGGGATTCGCAAGCGCCTATGGTCAGCGTCACGCATTTTATGGACAGGGACAATAACTTCTTAGCCGAGTTATCGCCGCGCCGCTATTTCTGCACTCAGTGTCATGTGCCGCAGTTAGATGCCAAGTTACTGGTCGAAAACGACTTTGTGGATATGGAACATCTGATCAAAGCCAACACTGAGCAGAAAAAACACTAGGAGTTAGCATGTTAGATAAACTGAAAAAAATCTGGCAGGTACTCAATCGTCCGAGTGTGCATTACAGTTTAGGTTTTTTGACCTTAGGTGGTTTTGTGGCTGGGGTGATTTTCTGGGGCGGGTTTAACACTGCCCTAGAAGTGACCAACCAAGAAGCTTTCTGTATTGGTTGCCATGAGATGGAAAATAACGTCTATCAAGAGCTACAGACGACGATTCATTTCACTAACCGCAGTGGCGTGCGGGCGACGTGTCCTGATTGCCACGTACCGCATAACTGGACCGATAAAATTGCCCGTAAGATGCAGGCATCTAAGGAAGTGTGGGGTAAGGTTTTTGGGACGATTAATACCCGTGAGAAGTTTGAAGATAAGCGTCGTGAACTGGCAGAACATGAGTGGGCAAGGTTAAAGGCCAATGATTCGCTCGAGTGTCGTAACTGCCATAACTTCACTTACATGGACTTTACTCGCCAATCACCCAGAGCGGCGCAGATGCACTCAACATCACTGGCAAGCGGCGAAAAGACCTGTATCGACTGCCACAAGGGGATTGCTCATCATCTCCCTGATATGGCCGGTGTGAAGGGGTTTTAATCTAGGGCACAGTGTTAATCCGTGTGACTTAGCCTTGCTAAGTTGGACAACTCCAGCAAAAGGCCAAGCGTACTCCACGCTTGGCCTTTTTATTTGCACGTCACTATTCTATTTCTTGGGGATGCTTCAATAGGGTGTTATTCAGTCCGATTAGCGCGCTACAATCGCGCTGGGATAGTCTTGCTTGTATGAGAGGTAAAGAGATCATGATGGAAGATCAGCCGCAACTTGAAAAACTGTTAGAAGATATTTTATGTATCAGCCCGAGTCTGTTTGAAATAGTGCAGGGGGTGAGGCAGGAGGTCAAAACCGCCGCTACCACATCGTCGCGGGCCATTACTGAAGCCGTTAAGTACGGCGGTATACTCTTTAGCACCAAAGCCAGTTTTGGTGGTGTGTTTGCCTATAAACAGCATGTTTCATTGGAGTTTAGCTTAGGCGCGAATCTTAGCGATCCACATCAGGTACTTGAAGGCAGTGGCAAATTTCGTCGTCATATTAAGTTGGTGTCAATCGATGATATTGCTGCCAAGCGAGTCGCGGAATATATTGCGCAGGCGTTGAGTCTGGCGGATTAATGGTTTTTTGCCGCATGATGTGACTAAAACGGACGAACAAAAAAGGAGCCGAATATTCAGCTCCTTTCGTTTTGCTAAGGCTTAATAGAGATGTCTTAGCTATGCAGTCCCAAGTTAAGGGAGATTAGAAGTTCGCAGTGCGCGGTGCACGTGGGAAAGGAATAACATCACGAATGTTGTTTACGCCTGTCACGTAAGACACTAAACGCTCAAACCCTAGACCAAAACCTGCATGTGGCACTGTGCCATAACGGCGCATATCACGGTACCACCAGTAATCTTCTTGGTTCAGTTCCATTTCGTCTAGACGCATATCTAGCACGTCTAAACGCTCTTCACGTTGAGAGCCACCGATGATCTCACCAATACCTGGGGCTAACACGTCCATCGCGGCAACGGTTTTACCGTCATCGTTTAAGCGCATGTAGAAGGCCTTGATATCTTTTGGATAGTTCTTCACTACCACAGGGGCTTTGAAGTGTTCTTCGGCTAAGTAACGCTCATGCTCAGAAGATAAATCGATACCCCAAGACACAGGGAACTCGAAGGTTCTGCCACAGTTTTGCAGAATTTCAACCGCATCAGTGTAATCCACTTGAGCAAAATCGCTTGAAACGAAAGATTGCAGACGGTCGATCACAGTCTTATCAACGTGTTGGGCGAAGAAGGTTAAATCGTCCATACGCTCAGTCAATACGGCATTGAATGCGTATTTCAACATAGCTTCGGCAAGGCCTGCGATGTCGTTTAAGTTAGCGAAGGCGACTTCAGGCTCAACCATCCAGAATTCCGCTAAGTGGCGGCTAGTGTTTGAGTTTTCAGCACGGAAAGTCGGGCCAAAGGTATACACTTTTGACAGTGCACAGGCGTAGGTTTCAGCATTCAACTGACCTGATACGGTCAGGAAAGCTTCTTTACCGAAGAAATCTTTATCGTAATCGACTTTACCTGCTTCAGTACGCGGCAGGTTTTCCATATCTAAGGTCGATACGCGGAACATCTCACCGGCGCCTTCGCAATCTGATGCTGTGATAAGTGGGGTCGATACCCAAATAAAGCCTTCTTCGTGGTAGAAGCGGTGAATCGCTTGGGATAGACAGTTACGTACGCGAGCAACGGCACCAATAATGTTAGTACGTGGGCGTAAGTGCGCTAATTCGCGTAAATGTTCAATTGAATGACGCTTAGCGGCCATTGGGTAAGTGTCTGGATCATCAACCCAGCCAGCGACTTCAAGTTCAGTCACTTGCAGCTCAAATGCTTGGCCTGCACCAGGAGATTCCACCACGTCGCCTGTCATCACAACAGAACAACCCGCAGTCAGCTTTAACACTTCGTTGTCGTAATTATCTAAGCTATTGGGCACGACACCTTGGATAGGATTAAAGCAAGAGCCGTCGTAAACAGCTAAAAAAGAGATGCCGGCTTTAGAGTCACGACGGGTTCTGACCCAGCCACGCACTGTGACTTTAGAACCGACGGCGTGCTCACCTTTAAATACAGATGCGACAGATGCAATGCTCATTGTTGCTTAATTCTCCAACGAAACGTTTTATATGAAAATTTTGGAGGTTTATATTACCTTGCTGGTGGCTTTTCTCAAGCTGAAAAAGGTATCCTGAGGTTAATAATATCGATATTGAGCGATATAGTGAGTTAAACGGCGGGAGGCGGTATGAGCAAGACTAGAATATTTCAAATTATCCTTGCGGCCTTATCCATTTTAGGCTGGGCAATTGCCGTCTATGCGCTATTAGTGTTTGGTGACGCGAGACCCGATCGCGAAGTTGGCGATTATTTAACCCGTGGTGCGACATTTAGAGTCCATTGGGATCCACATGAAACCCAATTATTGCAGTATTTGATTTGGGTTTGTGGCGGTATTAGTTTGGTCAGTTTAGCGTTTAACTATTATGTCGCCCACCACAGTCGTATGGGTTATTGGTTTAATATTCCCATGTTGCTGTTAACCTCTATTGTCGCCGGTTTGTATATCCATTTGGTGGTTTAAGCTAGCCTGTTGGCTTGTGGCGGTTTAGTAATGGCAAGTGAAGTCAGAGGATATCGGCAGGAATGCTTAATTGGCGGCACAGATGGTCGATAATCGCGGCAGTCGCACCCCAGATAAACCGTTGTTGATAGGGAATAAAATGCACGCTGTAATAGCGCCCTTGGCGTAAAAAGCGTTTTTGGTGGCGATTATTCGGTTCAATAAAAAAGCTTAATGGCACGGTAAAGCAATCGGCTACCTCACCGGGATCGAGTTTTAAATCAAATGCCTGCTTGATAATGCCTATCACAGGAGTGATTTCAAACCCTGTGAAGGTATTATGGGCTGGAAACGTGCCCACCACGTCGACGTTATGCCTTGATAGTCCAATTTCCTCTTCTGCTTCCCTTAACGCGGCCGCAATCGCATCAATATCATAGGGCTCAATTTTACCGCCGGGGAAACTGATCTGCCCCGGATGGGCGCGCAGATGCATAGGTCTTTGGGTTAAAATTAGATTCAGCTCACCGTTAATCTCCAGCAGTGGGATCAACACCGCGGCTTTGCGCAGTCCAAGGTGAGGGAAGGCCGCCGGATCTTGCCGCGCTAACGGGTGCAGATTAAATCTGAGTCTAAATTCCGCTTGATCCATCGACGTTCTCGTGACTGTTTAGTATTAAAGCTTACGGCTTTTGTGACGCAGCGCCAAGCAAAGGTAAAATACGGCTGACCTTATCAAAGGTTTCTTGGTACTCGGCATCCACTTCAGAATCCGCCACTATGCCGCCGCCAGCCCAGCAATAGAGTTTGCCCTGTTCTGCCACAATAGTGCGAATGGTGATACTGGTATCCATTTGACCGTCTTGGCTGATATAACCCATAGATCCACAATAAAGGCTGCGCCGTGAAGGTTCGAGCTCTTCAATAATTTCCATGGCGCGAATTTTCGGTGCGCCGGTAATTGAGCCGCCGGGAAACGCTGCACGCAGCAAATCACTCGCCGTGAATCGGCTATCAAGCTTGGCAGTCACCGTACTGACTAAGTGATGCACCGCAGGAAAACTTTCAATCTCAAATAGATGCGGTACACGTACTGAGCCTGCTGCCGCCACTTTGCCGATATCATTACGCAGTAAATCGACAATCATGACATTTTCGGCGCGATCCTTTGGTGAGTTTGCCAGTGTATTGGCGGCTTTCACATCCAATGCGGGATCGGTATGACGCGGCAGTGTGCCTTTGATAGGTTTGGTTTGAATATCGTCACCGCGAAGCTGAATAAAGCGCTCGGGTGAAATCGACAAAATCGTGTTTTGCGGCAGACGCATAAAGGCCGAGAAGGGCGCTTTATTGGCATTGCGCAGTTGGCTATAGGCCGACCACTCATCGCCTTGATAATGGGCTTCGAATCTTTGGGTTAAATTTATTTGATAGCAATCACCGCTGTGCAAATAGGCTTGAACTGCTGCAAATTTGGCCGTATATTGAGCTTTGTCTATTTGTGCTGCCCATGGGCTAGTGAGCATGAATGCGGCGGAATTTGGCTTTTTAGTGATTTTATCTTGAATTTTATTCAACTCAATGTCGAGTGCCGCTTCACCTAAATAGTGCAATAAATACCAACACTGGGCTTGGTAATCAAAAACTAACGCCCAGTCGTAAAAGCCGATGTTCATCTCTGGCAGTTGTATATCTTGCTTGGCCGTTATCGGCAGTGATTCAATTCTGCGGCCTAAATCGTAGCTAAAACTGCCCATTGCGCCACCACTAAAGGGCAAATCACAATCAAAAGATTTTGAATACCAATGGGTTAATAAAGTGTTGAGTAACTCGAAGGGATCACGGTTTGGGTCTATTGCCTCGGGTAAGCTCAAGCTCGTATCGATGAGCTTTATATAGCTACGCTCGCCCTGAGTCACTAACGTTGCGATAGGATTGGCGCAAATGATGTCGAATCTGGCGTCTTGATGCGGCGCGTTCGCCGAATCTAACAGAATTGCCCAAGTGTCATTTGCAAAGTGTTCGAACAGTGCTGCGGTACTTAATGTCCAGTCAAGTTGGCGTGATGCAAGCTGTTTTGACGCCCTAATTGCCATCGATTAACCCTATTCAAAATGTGATGTAGCCCAAAAAGATGTGAAAGAGTATCATATTGGCCCAGAAAGAATTAAACAAAAACAAGTTAGGCCGCAAAGGCTGCTGGAGCGCTCCTACTATGTCATCTCACCATAAAATGTCTGAAACTTCTGTGATTAAACAAGCCGACTTTATTGAAAGTGTGGCGGATGCTTTGCAATACATTTCTTATTACCACCCGAAGGATTTTGTTGATGCCATGAGCCAAGCTTATGAGCGTGAACAAAGTGCGGCGGCGAAGGATGCGATTGCCCAGATCTTAATTAACTCGCGTATGTCGGCCGAAGGTAAGCGTCCTCTGTGTCAAGACACTGGGATTGTGACCACTTTCGTGAAAGTGGGTATGGGTGTCCAATGGGACAAAACCGATATGACGATTCAGGAAATGGTCGACGAAGGTGTTCGTCGTGCCTATACCAATCCTGATAACCCACTGCGCGCATCAATAGTGTCAGATCCTGCGGGCAGCCGTAAAAATACCAAAGATAACACCCCATCTGTGGTGCATATCGACATGGTGCCTGGCAACCACATCGAAGTGGCGATTGCAGCCAAAGGCGGCGGCAGTGAAAACAAAGCTAAGATGGTGATGTTAAACCCATCTGACGATATCGCTGCATGGGTAGAAAAAACGCTACCGACTATGGGGGCGGGCTGGTGTCCACCGGGTATGCTGGGTATAGGCATCGGCGGCACGGCGGAAAAAGCGGCCGTATTAGCCAAAGAAGCACTGATGGAAAGTGTAGATATCCATGAGTTGATGGCCCGTGGCGCGCAAACGACCGAAGAAAAGCTGCGTTTAGACATTTTTGAGCGCGCGAACAACTTAGGTATAGGTGCACAAGGTCTTGGCGGTTTAACCACAGTATTAGACGTTAAAATCAAATCGGCGCCTACCCACGCGGCGTCAAAGCCTGTGGTGATGATCCCGAACTGCGCGGCCACACGCCACGTACATTTCCATTTAGACGGTTCAGGTCCTGCGGAATTAACGCCGCCATCATTGGCCGATTGGCCAGAAATTACCCGTGAAGTGGGTGATGATGTGCGCCGCGTTAACTTAGATACTGTCACTCAAGCGGATATCGAGCAGTGGCAGAGCGGTGAAACCATTCTGCTGAGCGGTAAAATGCTCACAGGTCGCGATGCTGCCCATAAGCGCATTCAAAGCCTGATTGAAAGCGGTGAAGGTCTGCCAGAAGGCGTGGACTTTACCGGTAAGTTTATTTACTACGTTGGCCCAGTTGATCCAGTGGGTACTGAAGTTGTCGGCCCTGCGGGCCCAACCACAGCAACTCGTATGGATAAATTCACTGACTTAATGTTAGAGAAAACTGGCTTGATGGGCATGATAGGTAAAGCTGAGCGCGGCCCTGCGACAGTTGAATCGATCAAAAAACACAAAGCGGTATATCTGATGGCCGTTGGCGGCGCTGCGTATTTAGTGTCTAAAGCGATTAAACATTCTCGCGTCGTGGCCTTTGCTGATTTGGGCATGGAAGCGATTTACGAGTTTGATGTGCAAGATATGCCAGTGACTGTGGCTGTGGATTCACATGGTGTGAACGCCCATGAAACTGGCCCAGCAATTTGGAAAGTGAATATTGCTAACGCGAAAGCGTAAAGGTTGGGATGCAGCGGATTGAACTTGATGGCTTTTTAAGCAAAACAGCTTAAGTTTGAGTTCTGATATCTGTTCTTGAGGTAAAACGTTGCGCCACTGACATTTTGTCACAAAAAAATACGCTCAGGTTCGCCATTTGGCTTGCCTGAGCGTTTTTGTTTCGATAGTGTGGCAAGCTTATCTTCGAAAGATACGATCTCAGATCGTTTTTTAACATTCGTGCGGTTGCAACTCAGTAGAACTATTGCAATTTCAGTAGAACCCTTGCAATGATTGGCGCAACTATCGAACCAGTTTAACCAAAAACGGACATAACAATGAAAATAGCTCCTCTCCTATTGGCGCTCGGCGCTGCAGGACTGGCGTTATCAGCCCAAGCGGCCGATCCAACGCCTTTTACTGTGCAACAACTCATTAAACTCAATAAGATGCACTCTGCGACTGTGTCCCACGATGGCACTAAATTAGTTTATGGTCTTAAAACGGTAAACGATAAAGGAGAGGCCAGCTCGGATCTGTATCTATTAGATTTGATAGACACGAAGGCGAAACCACTGCAATTGACCTCTGCCACGGGCACAGAGCACGATGTGAGCTTCGCCAATGACGACAAGTCGATTTATTTCCTTGCTAGTCGCAGTGGTTCAAGCCAGTTATTTCAACTGCCATTAACGGGCGGTGAAGCGGTACAAGTTTCTGATTTACCTTTGGATATTGATGGCTATAAATTATCAAACGACGGTAAACAAGTTGTACTCAGCATGCGGGTATTCCCCGAGTGTAAGGACTTAGCTTGCTCAAAGGATAAATTTACCGCCGAAGCTGAGCGTAAATCGACTGGCCGTGAATACAAGCAGTTAATGGTTCGCCATTGGGATACGTGGGAAGACCACGCCCGTAACCATTTATTTGTTGGTGCGGTAAACGGTGAGAAACTCACTAAAGTAGTGGATGTGACTCAAGGTTTAGATACTGAAACGCCGCCAAAACCTTTCTCGGGTATGGAAGAAGTGACCTTCACCCCAGACGGTAAGTTTGTGGTTTATAGCGCGAAAGCCCCCAGCAAAGATCAAGCTTGGACCACTAACTATGATTTGTGGCAAGTGCCCGTCACTGGCGGCACCGCAACTAACTTAACTAAAGACAATCTTGCATGGGATGCGCAACCAACATTTTCGAGCGATGGTCGTTACATGGCCTATTTAGCGATGAAAAAACCGGGTTTTGAAGCAGATCGCTACGGCATTATGCTGCGCGATACTAGCACAGGCCAAACCAAAGAAGTGGCGCCATTATGGGATCGCAGCCCAAGCTCACTGATGTTTGCTCCTGACAATCGTACCTTGTATGTGACGGCACAAGACTTAGGTCAAGTCTCTATTTTCCAAGTGAATACCCAATTTGGCGATGTGCGTTCTGTCTACAGTGATGGTACGAACAGTTTAATTGCGGTCACTAACGAACAACTGATTTTCGATAGCAAAACCTTAGTTGAACCGGGCGATCTCTATAGCATTACGACTGAAGGTGAAGGGCTTAAACGTCTAACCGAAGTGAATAAAGACAAATTGGCCGAGATCAAGTTTGGTAAGTTTGAACAGTTCAGCTTTAAAGGTTGGAATAACGAAGACGTTTACGGTTACTGGATCAAACCGGCGAATTTCCAAGAAGGGAAAAAATACCCAATTGCCTATCTCGTTCACGGTGGGCCGCAAGGTTCATTTGGTAATGCCTTCAGTGGTCGTTGGAATGCCCAATTATGGGCGGGTGCGGGTTATGGCGTCGTCATGGTGGATTTCCACGGCTCTACCGGTTACGGCCAAGCCTTTACTGATTCAATCAGCCAAGATTGGGGTGGTAAGCCATTAGAAGATCTGCAAAAAGGCCTAGCAGCGGTGAGCCAGCAACAAAAATGGCTCGATCCGCAAAACACCTGTGCGCTCGGAGGTTCTTACGGCGGCTACATGATGAACTGGATCCAAGGTAACTGGAACGACGGTTTCAAGTGCTTAGTTAACCACGCGGGTCTGTTCGATATGCGTTCTATGTATTACGTGACCGAAGAAGTGTGGTTCGCAGAGCATGAGTTTGGTGGCACTTATTCAGATAACAAAGCGTTATATGAGAAGTTTAACCCAGTGAATTATGTTGAAAACTGGAAAACACCCATGCTGGTTATCCACGGTGAGAAGGACTTCCGCGTCCCTTATGGTCAAGGTTTAGCGGCATTCAGTTTTATGCAGCGCAAAGGGATCCCATCTGAGTTATTGATTTTCCCTGATGAAAACCATTGGATCTTAAAACCTGAAAACTTAGAGCAATGGTATGCTAATGTCTTCGGTTGGATGGATCGCTGGACTAAGCAATAACGACCAGTGCGTTTATGGGCTTTGCAGCGACGAAAGCCCATAGAAGCAAGGCTCGCCCTGATAGGATTATCATCGGCGAGTCATTTAATGCTCAACTGACAATCACAGTATTTTTAGTCTGTATTTAAACTAAGCGTTTTCTGACCAAATGTATTTTGATTAAGTGCCTTTTGATTCAGTATCTTAAAAAGCCAGACTTTGTTCTGGCTTTTTATTGTGTCATGAAATGTTTTTAATCAAGGAGTTAAGATGAAAATTCGAGCCGCAACCTTAACTGATATCCCTGAAATAAGCGTATTACTCACTCAATTAACCCAAGAATTTATCGCCCCAACTTGCACTGCTGAGGGCACTGCAATCTTAGTCAATGCCATGTCGATAGAGGCGATTGGTAGCTACTTTGCTATGGGTTATCAGTACCATGTCGCCATAACGGACTCAGGCCAACTCGCAGGCGTAGTGGGGATGAAGGCGAATAGCCACTTGTACCATCTTTTTGTCGCCTCCCATGCACAGGGGCAAGGCGTGGCGAGAATGCTGTGGGAACATGCCAAAGCTCAATGTTTAGCCCAAGGCAATCCGGGGGTGTTTACCGTGAACTCGGCGCTGAATGCGCAGGCTGTGTACTTAGGCTTTGGCTTTGTGCCTCTTGGACCCGAGCGAGAACGCGGCGGGATCCGTGATATTCCCATGCAGCTATTGCTTTAGGTTGACTGTATTCATTTATCATCCGAACACGAGCACTATCATTCGACTGAATAGTAATTCAACGAAAAAGCTTGAGCGAAAAGAGCTTGAACGAAAGCACTAGAGTGCAAAGAACTTGAATAAAAAGAACTTTACCGAATAGAACTAAAAATAGAGGAATTATGGCAAATTTAACATTTTATCCCATCGGCACCGTAGGCGAAAAATGGGGCGAGGCTGAAAAAGCTGCATGGCTTGCAAGCGCCAAAATCAAGCGTTCGTATCAGGACGATGTCGTGACGCCACTCAAGGCGATGGAAGCAAAGCTATCTACGCTTGGGTTTGGCATTGTGCAATATGGCGCCTTATCGATTAATGCCGATCGTTACCCATTATTTGCGGTAAAAAGCCAGCAGTTTGATCCACAAAAGCCAACCGTGCTCGTGACTGGTGGCGTGCACGGTTACGAAACCAGCGGTGTTCATGGTGCCTTGGCATTTTTAGCGGATAAGGCGGCTCATTATGTTGATCGCGTCAATCTTGTCATCGCCGTGTGCGTGAGTCCTTGGGGTTACGAAACCATCAACCGTTGGAACCCTAAGGCTATCGATCCTAATCGCTCATTTTATGCCAATAGTCCAGCGGAAGAATCGGCGGCCTTGATGGCCTTAGTCGCATCCGTAGAGCAAGATTTTGATGTGCATGTGGATTTACATGAAACCACTGATTCAGATGAATTAGAATTTCGTCCAGCGCTTTGCGCCCGTGATGGTAAAGAGTACGTCAAAGGAACTATCCCAGATGGTTTTTATGCTGTGGGTGATACCGAACATTCAATGGATGCTTTCCAAAAAGCCATTATTGATGGCGTGAGCAAAGTGACGCACATTGCTCCTGCCGATGAGAAAGGCGAGATCATTGGCTCGACTGTGGTGCAGCACGGGGTGATTAACTATCCGCTTAAGTCATTAGGGCTTTGCAGCAGTGTCACTGGCTGTATCTATAACACAACGACAGAAGTGTACCCAGATAGCCCAACGGCCACGCCTGCCGAATGTAATCTGGCGCAGGTTGCAGCCATCACCAGCGCCATTGATTATGTACTGGCACAGCGTTAGTCACAGTTTGTTGTGATGTTCAGCTTAGTGATCGTAAGTGAGTGATGCCCAGTTGAGTTAGCTGCTAGTGAAGTCATTTTGCGTGCGATCGATTAACGCATCGACTCCTTAATTAGGTCATCCACGGAACATCACGCAATAAAAAGCCCTCATTCGAGGGCTTCTTCATTTATGTCGCGCGGCTTTTATTAAGCACGAGCCTAGCATTGGCAGGCGATAACCTAGTTGTTGTCGCTATAGTCACGGCCATAATAGCTATCGAGGAACAGTTGTTTCAGCTCGTTAATCAATGGGTAACGTGGGTTGGCACCGGTACATTGATCATCGAACGCATCTTCGGCTAATTCATCTAACTTGGCGAGGAAGTCGGCTTCGTTGACACCGGCTTCTTGGATAGAAGCAGGAATGCCAATCGTCTTCTTGAGGTGTGTGATTTTCTCAAGCAATTTTTCGACTTTTTCTTCATCCGTCTTTCCGCCTAGTTTCAAGTGATCTGCGATGGCAGCATAACGGCACAGGGCTTTTGGCCTGTCGTATTGGCTAAAGGCCGCTTGCTTAGTGGGCAGATCCGTTGCGTTAAAGCGTATTACGTTGTTGATCAGCAGCGCATTGGCTAGGCCATGGGCGAGATGGAACTCGGCGCCCAGTTTGTGTGCCATTGAGTGGCAAATCCCAAGGAAAGCGTTAGCAAAGGCGATACCCGCAATAGTGGCGCCATTGTGGACCTTTTCACGGGCGACAGGTGATTGTGAGCCCAAGTTGTAGGCATCGGGTAAATATTTGCACAGTAAATCGAGGGCTTGCAGCGCTTGGCCATCACTGTACTCATTAGCCATCACGCTAACATAGGCTTCCAATGCATGGGTCACCGCATCTATGCCACCAAAGGCGGTGAGGGATTTAGGCATGTCCATCACAAGATTTGGATCAACAATCGCCATATTGGGCGTGAGTTGATAGTCGGCAATCGGGTATTTTTTACCTGTAATTTCGTCTGTCACTACCGCAAAAGGAGTGACTTCTGAGCCAGTACCTGAGGTGGTAGGAATTGCTACCATCATGGCTTTGGTGCCCATTTTAGGGAATTTGTAGATACGTTTACGAATGTCCATAAAACGCAGCGCCAAATCGGCAAAATCCACATCTGGATGCTCGTACATCACCCAAATAATCTTAGCCGCATCCATTGGTGAGCCGCCGCCGAGCGCAATTATCACATCGGGTTTAAAGCTTTGAGCGACCTTAGCGCCTTGACGGACTATGGCTAAGGTGGGGTCGGCTTCAACATCGTAAAAAATTTCGGTTTCAAGGCCTTGGGCTTTTAAAATCCGCATGGTTTCATCGCAATAACCGTGATTGAACAAAAATCTGTCTGTGATGATTAAGGCGCGTTTTTTATCGCTCAGTTCTTCGAGCGCGATGGGCAAACTACCGCGGCGGAAATAGATAGATGCAGGAAGCTTATGCCACAACATGTTTTCGGCCCTCTTAGCGACGGTTTTTTTATTGATTAGATGACTCGGGCCAACGTTTTCTGAAATCGAGTTGCCGCCCCAAGAACCACAGCCTAAAGTGAGCGAAGGTGCCAGTTTGAAGTTGTACAGATCGCCAATACCGCCCTGTGAAGCTGGGGTGTTGATCAAGATACGCGCCGTTTTCATTCTAAAACCAAAGGCATGTACACGTTCGGTTTGGGTATCTTGGTCGGTATAAAGCCCTGATGTGTGGCCAATGCCGCCGAGTGCGACTAAAGCTTCAGCTTTATCCATGGCATCGTTAAAGTCGATGGCGCGGTACATACCAAGCAGTGGTGATAATTTTTCATGGGCGAAGGCTTCGCTGTCGCAAATATCGGTGACTTCACCGATCAACACTTTGGTCCAGTGCGGCACTTCAAAGCCCGCCATTTGCGCGATACTGGCGGCGCTTTGGCCAACGATATCGGCATTTAAGCCACCATTTTTTAAAATGACCTGCTGCATCGCCGCGGCTTCATCCTTCGACAGCATATAGCCACCGTGGGTTGCGAAACGCTCTTTAACCTGCTCATAAATACTGTCGACCACAATTACCGCTTGCTCTGACGCACAAACCACACCGTTATCGAAGGTTTTTGACATGAGAATCGAACTGACTGCGCGTTTGATGTCGGCGGTTTCATCGATAACAATAGGCGTGTTACCCGCACCTACGCCAATAGCAGGTTTACCGGAAGAGTAGGCGGCTTTCACCATGCCAGGGCCACCCGTTGCGAGGATTAAATTCACCTTAGGGTGAGTCATTAATTGATTCGATAGTGCAACGCTGGGTTCATCAATCCAACCAATAATGTCTTTGGGCGCGCCCGCGGCTATGGCAGCATCAAGCACTAATTTTGCTGCAGTTGTGGTCGATATTTTGGCCCTAGGATGGGGCGAGAAGATGATTGCGTTACGGGTTTTAAGGCTGATTAAGGCTTTAAATATCGCGGTCGATGTGGGGTTCGTGGTGGGGACTATGCCACAGATAATGCCTACGGGTTCAGCAATGGTAATAGTACCGAAGGTGACATCTTCAGATAAAATTCCGCAGGTTTTTTCATCTTTATATTTGTTATAAATGTATTCGGAGGCAAAGTGGTTTTTAATTACTTTGTCTTCAACTACACCCATGCGGGTTTCTGCAGCGGCCATTTTGGCCAGCGAGATACGCGCATCGGCAGCGGCAAGGGCCGCTGCACGGAAAATTTTATCGACTTGCGCTTGGCTGAATGTTGCATACTCGGCTTGTGCTTTGGCCACTCGCTCGACCATGAGATCCAGTTCTTGTGCATTGGTCACTGTCATGATTAATACTCCTAAAAAGATTTAGTGAATCAAGGCATTCACTAAATCCTCTTTATGGTAGAAAATTACACCTAAAGCCGCGTTGAAAGTGTGATATCAACGACAATATCGTGCTTTTATGTAATAAAACTACACTTAGGGTGACTTGTTTGTTTAAAATTGCGCTGAAAATGCATCGGCTTCGATAACTAAATATTATTCGAAGTTGTGATTTAACCTCAAAAATCTCATTTTTCAGTCAATAGCGCTTGAGATACTATACTTGCCCTCAAGCTTATTTTGATGAAGACGGCGTGACACGCACATAAGGATAGTCCCTTGGAGTTAACTCTTTACGTTAAATTTTTTCTTGGCCTCGTTGCCATCATTAATCCGGTTGGCTTGTTGCCTGTGTTTGTGAGCTTAACCAGCCATCAAACGGAGGCTGAGCGGAATCACACGGGTAAAGTAGCGAACTTTGCGGTTGTGGTGATTCTCTTAGTCACGATTGTGGCGGGGCAGCACATTCTGAATATGTTCAGCATTTCGTTATCTGCCTTTAGAATTGCTGGTGGCAGCCTGATTGCCATTATTGCGATGTCAATGTTGCAAGGTAAGTTAGGTGAAGTGAAGCGTAACCAAGAGGAAGACCGCGAATCCTCGGCGATGGAATCTGTGGCGGTTGTGCCTTTGGCTTTGCCACTGATGGCGGGACCTGGCGCTATCAGTTCGGTGATTGTCTTTGCCGCTGAGCATAATTCATTGTCGAACATTATTGCGATGTTCATTACTGTGATAGTGTTTGGTTTAGTGAGTTTTGGCCTGTTTAGAATGGCATCTATCATTTATAAGATCCTCGGCAAAACGGGTATTAACGTGATTACCCGTCTTATGGGACTCTTGATGTTATCTATTGGTATCGAAGTCATTGCGGCTGGTGTGAAGGGATTATTCCCACAGCTTTTCAGTTAGAGTCATCTTCAGTCACAGTATTAAGTGTTCCTTTCTCTAGAAAAACGCATTGGAATTTTCAATGCGTTTTTTATTTCTATCTGATCCTTGTTTGACGTTTCTCAAGTTTGCTCTGCGATTAGCAAAATCTAAACAATTGATGGAATATGGGGGAAATCCTCGTTTATCAGGCTATTAGCTTGCGCAATTTCCATAAACCTTAGTCGTCCTACGGTTGATATTATGCTATACCTAGTGTTCGGTGTTTGGATCTAAAACTCAGTTTAAAAGGATATTTCTATGAAATGGCAATGGATTGGTAATCTCAGTCTAAAACAAAAATTATTAATGGTTGTCTTGCCTCCACTGTTAGCCTGTTTTTTATGTGGCACGCTTTACCTCATTGAAAAATATGAATATAGAAAAGATTTAACCTTAGTGGTGCAATTAAGCGAGCTAGCCGTCACCAACAGTAATTTAGTGCATGAGTTACAAAAAGAGCGCGGCATGAGTGCTGGATTTATTGGCTCAGCAGGAAAAGCGTTTGCGGGTAAAATACCTGATCAAAGACAATTAACGGATACGCAGCTCGGCCTCTATCAGCGTTTTATCACTGAGAATCATCTGCCGGAGATATTTGCCCCAAAACTTAGAGAGCTAAACGCTCAACTCGGGCGTTTAAATGCAATCCGCTCGCAGGTGGATAGTTTAAGTATCAGTGTCGCCGATGAAGTTGCCTATTACACTGAGTTAAATAAGTTATTACTGACAATAGTCGATGAAACCGCAAAAACGGGTGCGAATCAAGAAATCGCCATTAAAGCGACGGCTTTTAGTGCTTTTTTGCAATTAAAGGAAAGGGCGGGGATTGAAAGGGCGGTACTCAGCTCAACCTTTGGCCAAGCTGGATTTAAGCCTAAGGTTTATGCCAAATTTATCACTTTGGTTTCGGAGCAAAATACATATCAAGAGCGTTTTTTAGCGCTAGCAAATTCTGATTTATTATCCTCGTTTAACCGTTTACAGAGTTCAGCTGCAATGCATGACGTTGAGCTGTTACGTCAAATCGCATTCGAGCAAGATAATCAAAAAATCCTGCAACAAAGTCCCGAAGAGTGGTTCAGTAAATCGACGGCGCGGATTGAGCTATTACGTGAGTTTGAACAGCAAGTCTCGGCAGATTTACTTAATACCACCCATGAAAGATTAACCTTAGCGAATGAGAAAATGTTCTTAGTGCTCGCGACCTTAATCTCAGTATTGGCGATAGTATTGATATTGAGTCTATCTGTTATCCGTTATTTGCATGACAGTGTGCATCACTTATATTCGACCATCACGCAAGCCCGTAAACATTACGACTTAAGTGTGCGTCTGACTCACTCTAGCTCCGATGAATTCGGTGAACTCGCCATCGCCTTTAACGACATGATGAGTGATTTTGAAAAAGTGATCCTACATGTACGTTCCAGTGGCGCTAGATTGCAACAAGCTGTGGCGCAAATGGATCTCTGTACCCATGCCATGGAGCAAGATGTGGTGGCGGGCCACAGTGAGGCAGAACAAGTGGCCTCCGCTATGACAGAAATGAGCGCAACAGTGGCCGAGATTGCCAGCAATGCAGTGCAGGCATCCGAAGCGTCTTCCGCTGCCAATATAGAGGCTAAAGAAGGCAACCTCGAAGTCGGCCGAACCAGCAAAGCGATCAAAGCGTTAGCCGACGATATTAGTGGAGCTTCTAAAGCCATTAACGATTTAGACCGTGAAATTCACGGCATAGTGGTAGTGCTTGAAGTGATCAGCAGTATTGCTGAGCAAACTAATTTACTCGCGCTTAATGCCGCCATTGAAGCTGCCCGCGCAGGGGAAATGGGCCGCGGTTTTGCTGTAGTTGCAGACGAAGTCCGAAGTTTAGCGCAGCGCTCACAAACCTCGACCTCTGACATTAAAAATATGACAGATAGATTGAAGGCGGGAGCGAGCATTGCAGTAAAAGCCATGGACAGAGGATTAGCTCAGGCTAATAGCAGTGTCCATGAAGCTGAACAGGCAGGTATCGAATTGAAACGTATTGTGGAGCAAGTAGACATTATTGACCGCATGAACGAGCAAATTGCTACAGCAACTCATGAGCAATCGGCGGTATCCGAAGACGTAAATCGTAATGCACTGAAGATCAGTGAGATTTACCTTAATACTCAAAGGATCTCCGATGAGCTTAGGGAGCTGACCAAAGCCCTGACGTTTGACGCGAATTCAATGTCAAAAGAAGTGCACAAATTTACCGTCAATTAACGGTATAAAACGGTGAAAAGATTCAAGAAATCACGTCGGTTTGTTTAGCAATTGTGCAACCGCCTGAAACTGAGTCTTTTTTACTTGACCCCCTTTAGGCTTTTGCGTACAGTACCGCTCCGTTAACGATGAAAGCCTCTCGGCAGGGCTATATAAAATCGTTAATGATTCTTGAACGTGAAAGATTAACCACGCTAACATAAATCGACATATGGTGAGGTGTCCGAGTGGCCGAAGGAGCACGCCTGGAAAGTGTGTATACGGTAACGTATCGAGGGTTCGACTCCCTCTCTCACCGCCAAATTCAAGTTTAAAGACGTCCTAGGACGTCTTTTTTCTTATCTGCTTTTTATAAAAATCAATAACTTACAATCCTATATTGTTTAATGCCATCCTACAGCATCCGAAATCTTTAGTAATGCCAAAAGTAATGCCAAGGAAATTTGGCAAATTTTGGCATTACTTTTTACTTCAAAAAATACCCATTTTTTATGCCGTTTTTTTACTTGATTTTCTCGATTTTATAGCCCAGATTTAACTTGGCAATATCCTGATTTATCTGAATTTATTCAGTGATAAGTAATGCTTGATTTTAGAGTGCGAAATAATGCCAAAATCAAGCATTACTTTGGGGCTTAATTTGAGGGAGGAGAACGGTATGGGAAGAAGTACAAATAAGCTGACTGCAAAAGCGGTGCTCAATGCTAAAGCGGAAGCAAAGCCCTATAGATTGTCAGATGGTGGCAATCTCTATCTCTATGTGCGCACAGCAGGGAAAACATGGGAATTTAGATACATACGTCCCTCCACCAGCAAACCCACCTATTTTGGTTTAGGCTCATATCCTGACGTATCCTTAGCTGAGGCGCGAGATAAAGCACTAGAAGCGCGAAAACATTTGGCCGAAGGCATCGACCCTCAATTACTTAAAGTTGAAAACAAATTAAAAGCAGCAACAGAGAACGCTCAAACTCTCAAGCATATTGCGCAAATGTGGATGGACTCAAAGCAGGGCAGTATTAAAGCTAAAACCATTCAAGGTAATTGGCGCAAGCTTGAGCTGTATGCCTTCCCTAAGCTGGGAAGTATTGCGATTAGCAGACTGACGGCTCCCATAGCCATTGCCGCGCTAAAGCCCCTAGAGCAGAGAGGACATCTTGAAACGGTTAAACGTACCGCTCAGTTGCTGAATGAAATCATGAACTATTCGGTTAACTCTGGTTACATTCATGCCAATCCGTTGTCAGGTATTCGAGAAGTTTTTAGAAAAAGCAAAGTGGAACATCTGAAGGCATTAAAACCAGCAGAGCTAGCTGAGTTGCTGCAGACCGTCGCAAACGCCAATTTACTGTTAACGACTCGGTGTTTGATTGAATGGCAATTGCACACAATGACCAGGCCAAATGAAGCGGCCGGAGCCCGTTGGGAAGAAATCGATTTTGATGCCAAACTTTGGACTATTCCTGAATCGCGCATGAAAATGAATCGTGAGCATATTATCCCGCTTACAGAGCATACCCTCGCGATACTGGAAACTGTTAAGCCGATTGGTGAACACAGCCAATTCGTTTTTCCGTCTTCTAAAGATCCCAAAAAGCACACAGATCCAGAAACCATCAACAAAGCATTAGGGCGCATGGGATTAAAGGGAAGAACAACGGGTCATGGTTTACGCTCGCTGGCGAGCACTACCTTAAACGAACAAGGCTTTGATGGTGATGTTATTGAGGCTGCGTTAGCCCATGTTGATAAAAACCAAATCCGCAGTGCCTATAATCGCACTACCTATCTAGAGCGACGTACCAAGTTAATGGAGTGGTGGAGCAATCATATTGCCACTGCAGCAGTGGGCTCTTTGTCAGTAACTGGCTTAAGAGATCTGAAAGTGGTTTAGAGAGGATTTAGGTTAGGCCAACACTCCGGTCATCCTCGTGGCTTTACTGTGATTTTATCCTTATTTTATCTAAGCAAAAGATTTGTCTCAAATTTTAGAATGAAATGGGATTTTGGTGCTATTTCTGCTATTAGTAGTAAAAATAGCAGGTTAATGTGGAGTGGTAGCTTCAATGGGTCGAATTATAGAGTTATCGAAAATAAAGTTAAACACAGATTTTACCAGTGTTTTGGTTTATCTATTTGAACAAAATAAACCTGTTTTAATTGAAGTTCCCGCTAACATAAATGTCTGGGTTACCTACAAAGGTGATAAAAGTTTATTCAGAAGAAATTTGCGCACAACCCGTGGCTTAAATGCTCATACTAGGTTTAAGGGTAAACCTAATGTCGTTAAACCAGTATTTGATGCTCACTTAATTAAACATGCTTCATATGTTCAGTTGAAAAAAGAAGATTTAAATGTGCTTTTAAAACAAAGGCGATGCAGCGTAAGAAATCCTCTCGCTATCTTGTTTTTTGATTCAAATGGTGATATTGAAATTCTTGATGGAAAGGGATGTCAAACAGAATATTTACGCCAAAAACAAGGTTCGATGACTGAGTTTGATATGTTTTTTGCTAGAAATTCTATTGAAGTAGAATTTGTTTTTTCAGCTAAATCAGTAAATGAATGGAAGGAAAATAATTGCATTGAAAATGAGTTTAAAGATTTAAAGGCATCTGTTGATTCAGTATATGTGTATGAAATGGATGTTGTTAAATTTATTGTCGAAGATGTAGATAAAAAAACATCTATAAGCGATATACCAATAGATAGTCCTTACTATATTGATGACATGTTACGTAAACAATCAGACCTTGACGAATTATCTATCTTAGGTTTCCGTTATTATTGGGGGAAAACAGCTAAGCTACCTAAAGCTAAAGGATTGGTAGAGTTGATTATGAATCAACTCGGTTATGCTCAAAAAAAGGCAGAAGCGGCGGCTTTTTTTCTCAACCCTAATCCTGATGGTCGATGCGGTAAAACTAAATCGATTGCAGATGGTTGCCAGTTTCCATACTTAACTCACTGCCTCGAGCATTTTTGGCATCATAAGCAGGCTTACGATAAAAATATAACATCTGAAATACAAAAGTTTTTAGAGGGATCAGAGGGAGAAGGCTTTTCGAGTGATAATGCTAAATATGCTGAATTAATTTTAAGACCGAGAGAATTTCTTAGGGCACCAAAAAAACGCATATAATACAATTAATAATGCATTTTAGGTGAGCTAGGGGGACCGTTTTTACCCCGTTTATTCATGCTTGATAACCATCTAATCTCAGGGTTGTAGACGTTTATTCACAACTCTGAGGACGATTATGAACACAACTCTCACAAGCAATTCCATTATTAGACTGAAGACCTTGGTTCAGCTTACAGGGCTTTCGCGTTCAACTATCTACGATAAACTCAATCCCAAATCCCCCAGGTTTGATCCACTTTTTCCTCGAAAAGTTTGCCTTGGCGCTCGTGCCGTTGGCTGGTACATGCAAGAAGTCGAACAGTGGCTACAAGGTAGAAGATTTTACTGACCTTAAGAGTGATTAACTTATTAAATAAAGGTGGATTATGAATAGTTATTATTACCAGAAATTATTTCCAATCTCCTACGGTTATGTTCCAAATCTAACCGTCGCTCCTAAGATGGAGAAAGCGTTTGAAGAAGTAAGAGCATTGCTGCAAGCACCCGATGGTATGATCTTGGCTTGTCAGTTAACGTCGATGGCAACAGCCATGCAAGGGGTGTTCAATGTTGAAATACCTACTCGGAAAATCGCTCCCGTATCACTCATGGTAATGACCATAGCACAATCGGGTGAACGTAAATCGACCGTTGATAACTTGTTCATGGGAGAGATTAAAAGTATTGAAAAAGAACAAGAGGCTGTTTATCAGAAAATTTTAAAAGAGTACAACATTCAGATGGATATACATAAGGCAAAAAAAGCAAAATTAAAAAAGACTATTACGCTGGATAATGCTGAAAATGAAGAGACGACCCAGCAATTGGTAGCATTATCTGAACAAGAACCTACAAAACCTCGAGCCCCTAGAGTGATATATGAGGATACCACCAGTGAAGCGTTACTTGATGGTTTAAAAAATGATCTGCCTAATGTTTTTTTCGGCTCCAGTGAAGGAGATCTAATATTTAAAAGTAGGGTTATGAGCAACGCTGCTAATTTTAACCCGATGTGGAGTGGTGATGATATGACGGTAAATCGAAAAACCTCACCATCATTTAAATTAAACGATATTCGACTATCGATGCATATCATGGTGCAACCAGATACGTTACAGAACTTTTTGAATAAGTCTAACGTTAATGTCCGTGATAATGGATTTCTATCTCGGATGTTGATCTGCGAGCCACTTTCTACCTGTGGTTTTCGCCAAGCTAATGGTCATCGGCATTCCCGTGAGGGTATCGAAGAGTTTAATTGCAGGATTAGACAACTACTCGAGCAGTCTTTGGGATTAGTTGATTATTGGCATCGGAAAAAGGTGGTTTTTTCTTCGGCAGCTGAAAAAATCTGGTGGAATATTTATAATGACATCGAAACTAAAATGGCTCCCGGGGGCATGTATGCATGTGCAAGAGACCATGCATCCAAGTTATCAGAGAACATTGCCAGAGTTGCCGCCTTGATCCATTGTTTTGAACATCCAGACGATTTTGAAATATCTTCACAATCTTTGTGGTTAGCCGTTGAGTTGTTAAGTTATTTCTCAAGAGATTTTATGCGAGTCTTTTGCCCTCCGCCTAAATATGTACTGGATTCACAGGAGCTGATCGCATGGTTTCAGCCATTTACCGCTTCGGGAATAAGATATATAAGAAAGAATTATATTTTACAATATGGTCCAAACTGTATTCGTAAAAAAGCCGACTTACAATCTGCATTAGATTATTTAAAGCAAAGCAACCCAATGGCTGAAGTTTTTATAGGTAAGACTAGAGTAATGGACTTATTTTGCAATCAAGAACCTGACAATGCTCAACTAGCTGAAAATCTGGCGCGCTATTTATGAGTGTTACTTTTTAATCGACATAAGTGCTTAACGTTTATGGTTTGTTTCTCAAGATTTATTTTTTCTCATAGTATGCATATTAATTCAGAGTGGTGATAAATATTTTTGCAGTGAACTTTATTATCTAAATTTAAAATATCGCTTGAGTTTGGTTGGTTTTCGGTAATTTTAATTTAGGGTTTTAATAGTATTATATCTGTGTTTTATATGTTTCTTGCTTAATGTTTTTAATTTGGTTGTCTGGTGTATTACTTGGTTGTTTTGTATTCATCAAAATTAGTGTGTTAATTTTGAGTGGTTAACTACACCCTTTAAATAATGATGGGAGAGTGAGTTATGGATAGTATTATTAATAGGAATTTAACGGTGCTAACAACACCTCGATATGATGGATTGCAAACACTTTATTTTAAGAATGGTGCTATTGAAGAATATCTGAATAAAATTTCAAAGGTTATAAATGGCGTGGTTATGGAGTATTCAAAGGCTGTCTCTTGATCAGATCTCATAGCGTTTTTCCGGCTTCAAAAAGGGCTTTGGCTAATCGATAGCCCTTTACTTGAGCCTGAAGATCATCCCATCCTTCCCAAATCGTGGTCCAGCTAGCCATTCCCGTGCGCTTGCTATCATTAAAGCCGCCTAATTTCGCCAGAGACTGATAGGCCCACTTCATATTTGGTGCCTCTTTGCCTTTGTGCGCCCTTGGCTTGTAGAGCGCCATCAGTACTCGCCATT